>CANQVV010000030.1 GCA_947627385.1 uncultured Bacilli bacterium | reverse complement strand
TTGAAAATTTGACAAAAAAATAACCATTTTATAATGGCTTGTAAGATTTTTGATATTTAAAAGTGTTTAAGTTCCGATTAAACCATAAATTAAATTTTGCCAAATCATTGTCAATTTCTCCTTTAAATATCTTTATTAATTTTATTAAAAAAAGACTTATGTTATACTTAAAGAGTATGGTGGTAATATGACTAAATTAAAAATATTTTTAATCATAATGTTAGTAATTATTTTAATTCCTTTATTAATTAATTTTTATGTTGTTTTTAAAAGTAGTAAATATATTAAAAAAGATGTTACTCAAAATGATTATATTTTAGTTTTAGGATGCGCTGTTAAAAATGGTGAACCTAGTTTAATGCTTCAAGATAGATTAGATAAAGCAATTGAAATTTATCAAAAATATCCAACACCAATTATTATTAGTGCTCAGCATAGTAAAGATTATAGTGAAGTAGATGTTATGCAAGAATATCTGCTAAAACATGATGTTAATGCTAATGATATAATTCGTGATGATATTGGTTTTTCTACTTCGGAAAGTTTAGAAAATTTTAAAAATAATTTTTCTAATAAAAGTGTTATAATTGTGACCCAAGAATATCATTTATATCGTTCTTTATTTATAGCAGAAAAATTAAATATTAAAGCCATTGGCATATCTAGTAAAAAAATTAATTATCGAGGTCAAACTTTTCGTAATATAAGAGAAATATTGGCTCGTAATAAAGATTTTTTAAAATATTTATTTAAATAACCAATAATTGGTAATACCCAATTATTGGCTTTTTATTTTAGAAAAATTAGAACACAATAATATTGTATAGGTGATTAAAATGAAAAAGATAATAATGTTTTTATGTGTATTATTGATGCCAATTCAAACTTTGGCTTATTCCAACTATATTTATCGAGGGGGTAATACTCTTGGAATAGAAATTGATTGTGATGGTATTTTAGTAGTTGGATTTTATCAAATAAAAGGTGAGTATAATAAAGGTAATCCTAAACTTAAAGTAGGTGATTACATTACCAAAATTAATGGTACAAATGTTAATAGTTTAGATGAATTAACAGAAGAAATTGAAAAAAATGTGGCTAATGCCAAAGTAGAAATAACTTTTAAAAGAGATAAAAAAGAAATGAAAACAACACTTGATTTAATTAATGATAATGGTATTTATAAAACAGGTTTATATGTTAAAGATAGTATAACGGGAATTGGCACTCTTACTTATATTGATCCTGGTACGAATATTTATGGTGCCTTAGGACATGAAGTAATTGAGAGTAATAGTAAAAGATTAGTGGAAATAAAAAGTGGTAATATTTTTAGAAACACCATAGTGTCTATTGATAAATCAATGGCCGGTTATGCCGGTAGTAAAAATGCAAAATATTTTTACAATACTATTTTTGGTGATATTTATAAAAATACTAATCATGGTATTTTTGGTAAGTATGATAAAGGTTTAAATGATTTAAAATTAGTAAAAGTAGGTAAAAGTTCTGATATAAAAATTGGGCCAGCAAATATTTATACCGTGTTAGAGGGAGAAAAGGTTGAAGAATTTAGTATTAATATTACCCATATAAATGAAACAAGTAATACTAAAAATTTAACTTTTGAAATAACTGATAAAAAATTACTGGAAAAAACGGGTGGAGTTATTCAAGGTATGAGTGGCTCACCAATAATGCAAAATAATATGATTGTTGGGGTTGTAACACATGTAATCGTCGATAATCCTATCACTGGTTATGGACTATTTATAACAACAATGTTAGAAGAAGGAGAGTCTTAGAACTCTCTTTTTTAGGGCTTGAAAATTGACAAAACTTTACAATTGTGCTATTATATTAGCTCGTAAAGGGGGAAATTAAATGTCAAAGTTTAAATTTATGGTTATTTTAGTATTAAGTGGAATTATTATTTTTAATAGCTATGGGGATTTAACTTTAAATAAGGATATTAATGTTACTTATAGTGATGATGAACAAATAAAACAAGAAAATAATACAAATAATGTTGTGAATACTATTTTAAATTCTACTAGTGAATATAGTCCAATAGTTGTTAGTACAACCTCAAAAACAACTAATGTTACTACTAATAAAAATATTGTTACTAATAATAGTACTAATAAAAATATAAATAACACAACTACATCTACAAAAAATACTACTAATAGTAATAATAAAACTATTCAAGAAAGTTCAATTACTAAAAATAGTGAAGATTATACTACATTAAATTTAAGTGATATTACTAATGCTGATGAAAATGTAAATTTGCAAACTTTTAATAATTCATTAGATAATAAACAAGTAATAAATAAACGTATAATTAATTCTAAAATACCTAGTTTAAAAAAAGGTAATTTATCTAATAAAAGCATTGTTTTAATAGATAAATCACAAGGAACATATTGTGCCCAAGCAATTGATTATTTCTATGAAGATGCATCTTATAAATATTATTTTACTTGTAAAAAAAGTCAAAATATGTATGTTAGAGTTAATGGCATTGAATATAAACTTGTTGATGCTTTAAATAAAGGCATTGTTACTATTAAAGATTTAGAGCAAAATGGTTATAAATTTTTAAAACAATCTAAAAATTTAGTTATAAGATAAAAAACTTCCAGCAGGAAGTTTTTTATAATGTTTCAACATTTTGTTTAATAAATGGATTTTTAACTTGGTTACTACTAGCAAAAGAACTAGTATTTTGATTATTTTGTTCAGTATTTTTACCAATAACAGCATCTTTTAAAGCTTGATCTTCTGTACCTAAATCATCGTTGACATCAATTACTCTTAATATTTCATTAATTGAAGTAGAACCTTCTAAAACTTTTTCTAAACCATCTTTTAACAAAGTATTAGTATTTTTACCATAAACTAA
Organism: uncultured Bacilli bacterium; assembly: GCA_947627385.1. Classification (GTDB taxonomy): domain Bacteria; phylum Bacillota_I; class Bacilli_A; order RF39; family UBA660; genus SIG200. The sequence goes on along the minus strand of CANQVV010000030.1, from coordinate 11,341 downwards.
TCTTCTTAATTCTTCTTTTCTTAAATTATTAACAATTGCATCACGAATATCTTGATTAATTTCCATTACTTCATGAATAGCAATTCGACCCTTATAACCATTAATGCATTCATCACAACCAACAGGAGTATATATTTGATCAACATCCATATTCAAAACAGTTTTAAATAAATTCCTTTCATATTGATTAGTTGGACGAGCACTTCGACATTTAGGGCATAATTTTTTTACTAATCTTTGGGAAATAATACCGGATATGGCACTACCTAATAAATATCTTTCAACATCCATATCTAATAATCTTTCAATAGTATTTAATGAGTTATTAGTGTGGATTGTTGATAAAACTAAATGGCCTGTTATAGCTGCTCGGACAGCAATACGAGCTGTTTCATCATCACGAATTTCACCAATCATAATTATATCAGGGTCTTGCCGTAATATACTTCTTAATGTATTGCTAAAAGTAAGACCAATTTCACTCATAACTTGAACTTGATTGATGCCAGCAATTTTCATTTCAACGGGATCTTCAACGGTAATAATATTTCTTTCCGTTGTATTAAGAACTTGTAACATTGAGTAAACGGTTGTTGATTTACCAGAACCAGTAGCACCAGTTACCATGATAATACCATTAGGTTTTTTGATTAGTTCTTTAATTTTTTCTAAATTAGTTTTGGATAAACCAATTGAATCTAAACCATTTAAACTCATTCGATAATCAAGAATACGAATAACTATTTTTTCACCATCAACAATAGGTAGAGAAGAGACACGTAAGTCTACATCTAAATTTTCAATTAAACCTTTAATTGCACCATCTTGGGGAAGTCTGGTTTCTGTGATATTCATTCCAGAAATTATTTTAATTCTGGTTACTAGATTTTTTTTAACAGTAGCTGGAACTTTGGCGTAATCTAAAAGAGAACCGTCAATTCTTATTCTGACGATTAAATCACTTTCGGTTGGATCAAAATGGATATCTGAGGCACCTTTTTTAACGGCATCAATAATCATGTCGTTAACGATGTCTACAACTGGTTTATTATCGTAATCAAATTCTCGAAACACTAGTTATCACCATTATCCCTTTTATCATCTTTAATTATACAATAAAGAAAAATTTAATACAATAAAAACTAATTAAAGATAATTAATTTTTGGGGTTGGCTCACCATAACTTTGGTTTAATGTTTGAATATAATTTTTTAAGGCTGCTCGTGCTGCACTTAATTGAGCAATATTTTTATCATAATCATTATCGTAATCCATGTTCATATCCATATTTAAAGTTTTACTAACTACTTCTTGCCAAGCTTTAGCTGTTTCATATAAAGCTCTTAAAGTTTTTAATTCTTCATCTTGTACACTATCATAATATGGCAAAACTCCTCTTGCCCAAATTTCAAATTCTCTTTGCTTTAATTCTTCTTGAATTTTTAAAGCTTCTTGATAACTTTCGTAATTACCCATTTTTAAATACCTCCATCTTCTAGTTTTATTTTAACATTTACCTTTATGATATGCAATTTTTCTTGATATAATATTTACACATTTTAAGTATTTTGTTAAAATAATGATGAAATAAAGGTGAAGTAAAATGCATTCATTAATCAAAATTGCTGATAATAAAAACGTATTTATTGTTAATGATATTTATGAATTTATAGATCCTAAAAATATCTACATTCCTATTTTAAAATCTTCATCTTTTAATAAAAATACTTACATTTATAAAAATACTTATTTTAATGATTTTATTGCTTCTGCTTCGGGATTTATTAGTGGTAGTAAAAAATTTTTTCTATATAATCAATTAATTCCTTGTTTAAAAATAACTAATGATTTTAAAGAAAATGTCCATAAAAATACCAGAATAAAAAAAGTAAATAATATAGATGAATTAAAACAAGTTTTATTAAAATATAAATTAAATAATATATATGATAAATTATCTAATAATCCTGATAATATTATTGTTACTTGTGTTGATGAAGAAGCTTATTCAGCCAGGGAATTTATGTGTCTTTCTAAAAATTATGATGAAATATTACAAACTATGGATTATTTAAGCAAAATTATTAAAATAAATAATTTATATTTAGCTATTAAAAGTACTAATGCTAAAAGTATAAAAAATGTTAAATCTATTATTGGAACATATCCAAATATTAAAACAGTTTTATTACCAGATAAATATTTAATTAGTTATAAAGACAATATTTGTGAATTTTTAAATGTTAAGGCAAATAGTATTGTTTTAACAACTAATGAAGTATATGATATTTATCAAAGTGTTATTAAAGGTAAAGAAATTGTTGAAAAATTAATTACTATAAGTGGTGATGGGATAGCTAAATCATATGTTATTAGAGTAAAATTAGGAACGGCTTTAAAAGAAGTAGTAGATAAATTTATTGAATTTAATACCGATAATTATGAGGTATATGTAAACGGGTATTTGCAAGGTGAAAAAGCTCAAAGTATTGATGAATTACTAATTACCAAAGATACAGATACTTTTATTATTAATGAAAAAAGTACATTAAAAGAAGAGGAATGCATTAATTGTGGAGCCTGTTTTAAAATATGTCCTTTTGATATTAATGTTAAAAAATGCTATTTTGAAAATCGGCAATCTTTAAAATGTATAAGATGTGGATTATGTAATTATATTTGTCCCGCTCATCTTAATTTAAAAAAAGTAGTAGGAGGTCAAAATGAAAAGTAAAAGTACTAAAAGTTTAGTTTTAGAAATGAGTTTTTTACTTATTCCTCTTATTTTATATGGCATTTTTAAAAATGGTTATTTAGTATATGAAAAAGGTTTGATTAGTTTTTATGTTGTTTTTAAAGTTTTTTATTTAATATTAATTGCTCTTAGTATTAAATTTATTTTTGATCTTATATTTAAACATAAAATAATTATTGATTACGATTTATTATATGTCATATTAATTGCCATGATTATGCCTTATAATATTAATTTAATTGTTTATACTATAACTTTTTTAATTACTTATATTATAACAACTCTCTTAGAGAAAAAATTTACATTTAATAAAGTTTGTCTGATTTATTTAATTATTATATTAATAAATTCTTTATTTACTAAATTTACTTTTTTAAATATTTTGGATGAGAGATTTTCTTATAATTTTTCTTTTTTTGATTTGTTAATGGGAAGAGTGGTTGGGGGTATTGCTTCAACTAGTATATTTTTTACATTATTAGCATATCTTTATTTAATATACAATTTTTATTATAAAAAAGATATTCCTTTATTTATTAATTTAGCTTATTTATCCTTAGCTTTTATTTACTATTTAATAACTAAAAATAATGAACTACTTTTAAATAGTGAAGTAATATTTGCTAGTGTTTTTATCTGCCCTTTACCTAAATATAGTCCTTATAAACCAGGTCGAGCAATACTTTATGGACTTTTTATTGGTATTTTAACATTTTTACTAACTTTTATAGATAAATATATTGCTATTTATTTAGCAACATTTAGTATTTCATTATTGTTAAATATAAAATTGAAAACTAAGAAAAATGTCTAATATTGTCTATTAAAATAAAAATTAATTAATAACTCTTGTTTTTTTTATAAATACAAGTTATAGTTATTTCAAGAAAAGAAGATATGTTTAGTTCGGTGCTAAATTTTACCTTTATGCCTAAGAAGGTCTATTAAGCAATTTTAATAGTTAAAAAATTAAAAAAGAATTTGATTTAGCACCGAACTAAACATATCTTATTTAATTTTTAAAGTTGTTAAAACAACTTTTTTCTTTTGTCAAAAATCTGTCAATTTGAAATTTTATAAAAAATAAATAGGAATATTTATTTACTTTTTTAAGTGCTTATAGTACAATAGTGGTAAGCAGTGGATAAATGTGGCAGAAAGTGGGTGGTCATAATGTTCATGGGTGAATATCATCATAATATTGATGAAAAAGGTCGAATTGTTCTTCCTGGCAAATTTCGTGAAAATCGAACTAAAATTGTTATTACCAGAGGATTTGAACAATGCTTATATTTGTATACGATTGAAGACTGGGAAAAAGTAGTGCAAAAACTTACTGAACTTCCTTTTACCAAAAAAGATGCCCGAACTGTTATGAGATCATTTTTTGCTGGTGCCTCTGTATGCGAATTCGACAAAATGGGTCGAATTAATATTACCTCCCCATTGGTTAATTACGCCGATTTAACCAAAGAATGTGTTATCATCGGCGTAAATGACCGCATTGAAATATGGGATGAAAAATTATATAACCAATTTATGAATGACAATCAAGCCCAAATAGAGGACATTGCGGAAAATTTATTTGAGGTCCCTCGTGAAACATTATAGTGTAATGGGTGAAGAAATTGTTTCTTCATTAAATATTAAAAGTAATGGCACTTATGTTGATGCAACCTTAGGCTATGCGGGAATGAGTAAAAAAATTTTAGCTAGTTTAAATGATGAGGGATTACTAATTGGTATTGATCAAGATGCCAAAGCCAGAGATTATGCTTTTAAAGAATTAAAAAAAGTTGGTAACAATTTTAAAATCTTGCCGATTAATTTTGTTAATATGAAGCAAGCTTTAAAAGATTTAAATATTTTACAAGTCGATGGTATTATCTTTGATTTAGGTTTTTCATCACCTCAAATAGATGAGAATGAACGAGGATTTTCCTTTATGAGTGATGCTCCTTTGGATATGCGAATGAATATGGAAAATAGTCTAACTGCTGAATATTTAGTTAATACGAAAAGTGCTAGTGAACTTAGTGAATATTTCTTTAAGTATGGTGAAGAAAAACTAAGTAAAGTAATTAGTCAAAAAATAGTTGATGTTCGGAAGAATAAAAAGATTAAGACAACCTTAGAATTAGTAGAAGTAATCAAAAGTGCTGTTGGAGCCAATTACTTTTATAAAAATCATCCGGAAAGAAAAATATTTCAAGCTTTAAGAATTGCTGTTAATAATGAGTTAGAAGTATTAGAAAAAGTCTTACCAGATGCTATTTCTTTACTAAAAAAAGGTGGAAGACTTTCCGTGATTACTTTTCATTCCGGAGAAGATCGAATTGTCAAAAATATTTTTAAAAAATATAGTGAAGTAGATGAAATAGTTAAAGGACTTCCTGATATTCCCAAAGAATATCAACCACAAATTAAAATAATTAATAAAAAGCCCATTGTACCAAGTACTGATGAGCTTCAAATAAATAGTCGTAGCCATAGTGCTAAATTACGAATAGTAGAAAGGATTTAATAATGCGAAAAAGAAGAACAAGATTTTTAAAAGGAGAAAAATTTATGTATGGTGTACTTATAATGTTGGCATTATCTATTCCCACGATTAATGTTTTTTCCAAAGCATTATTAAGTGAAACCAATATTAAAAATGAAAAACTTAAAAGTAAAATAGAAAAGCAAGAAGATACTAATGCTAGTTTAGAAATGCAAATTAATGAACTTGTTAGTATGGAAAATATTCAAAAAATAGCTGATGAATATGGTTTATCATATATAAGTGATAATATAGTTAAAGTAAATGCAGAAAATAAATAGAGGTGAAATATCATATGCGAAAAGTTACAGTAAGAATTCCTAAGATTTTAATTTTTATTGTGGCTTTTCTTTTTGCTGCAATTATAGTTAAATTAAGTTTTGTTTCATTAAGTAAAAATGTTGATGGCATTAATTTACATGATTTTGCTAATAATAGAAATACTAAAAGTGAAGTAATATATGCTAAGAGAGGCAGCATTTATGATAATAAAGGGGAAACACTAGCTTCGGTTGTTAATTCTTATACAATTATTGCTTATTTAGATGAAAATAGAACTACTGATCCTAAAAAGCCACAACATGTAGTAGATATTGATGGTACAGCTAAAATGTTAAATGAAGAATTAGGGATAGATTATAATGAAGCAGTACGGCTTTTAAGTCAAAAAGATAAATATCAAACTGAATTTGGTAAAAAGGGTAGTGGCATTACTGAGTCAAAGAAAAACGCTATTAAAGCTTTAAATATGCCAGGAATAGATTTTATTAAAGGTACAAAAAGACATTATAATATGGGACAATTTGCCTCTTATATTATTGGTTATGCTAAAACTAATGAAGATGGAGAAATAAAAGGAGAACTTGGATTAGAGTCTTATTATAATAAAGAATTATCTGGTACTAATGGTAAAACTACTTATCAAACTGATGCTTATGGTTATACTCTTCCTAGTGCCAAAGTAATAACCGAAGATGCTGTTGATGGTGATGAAATTTATTTAACATTAGATAGTCGGATTCAATTATTTGCGGAAACTCTAACTCGTAATATTAAAGCTAATTATGATTTAGATTGGATGGTTTTTTCGGTAATGGATGCTAAAACGGGAGCTATTGTAGCAAGTTCTACTTATCCTAATTTTGATCCTAATGATTTAAATACAATTAGTATTTATAGTAATCCCTTAGTTTCTTATGAATATGAACCTGGAAGTGTTATGAAAATATTTTCTTGGGCTTCGAATATTGAAGAAGGATTATATGATGGCAGTAAAGAATATGAATCAGGGTGTCGGGAAATAGCCGATGCTAAAATATGTGACTTTAATAATTATGGTTGGGGTAAAATTACTTTTGATACTGGTTTTGCTTATTCTTCTAACGTGGCTGCAACTTATATTGGAGATGCCTTAGGTAGTGCTAAATTAACAGATTATTATAAAAAATTAGGTTTTAGTAAAAAAACAGGAATTGAACTAGCTAATGAAGTAAGTGGTAAAATAAATATTAAATATAAAACGGATTTAGCTACGGCTTCATTTGGGCAAGGAATAACCGTTACACCAATTCAAATGTTGCAAGCATTAAGTGCTATTACTAATGATGGAACCGTTTTAAAACCTTATGTAGTAGATAAAATAGTTAATGATGCTGGTGAAACGATATATGATGGTAAAAGAACTGAGGTAGCCAAAGTATTTAGTAAAGAGACAACTGATTATATGAAACAATTAATGCACAATGTAGTATATGAAGGATTAGATAGTAATAAAATGTATCGACCAACTAAAACGATGATGTTAGGTAAAACAGGAACTGCTCAAATTGCTGAGGGTGGTAAATATATGACTGGTGATTATAACTATGTTCGTTCATTTGCTGGAATATTTCCCGAAGAAGATCCAAAATATATTGTCTATGTAGTAGCAAAACAATTACATTCCTCATCAGCCAAACCAATTGCAACGGAATTAGTTAAAGCCGTAGATGATATTGTATCTTATTTAGGAATTGAAAATGTTGAAAAACCAATTAATGAAAAAGTTACCATTTTAAATAACTATATAAGTAAGGATATTACTACTGTTGAAGAGGAACTTAAAAATAAAAAACTAAATGTATATAAACTTGGCAGTGGTAAATATATTATTAATCAATATCCTTTAAAAAATTATCAAGTTATTGAAAATAGTAAAATATTTTTAGTTAGTAATAATCATGATTATGTGATGGAAGATGTAACTGGTTGGAGTTTAAATGAAATAATGACTTATGCTAATCTTTTAAAAGTAAAATTAACAACCGAAGGTTATGGCTATGTTACTAGTCAAAGTATTCCTGCGGGTAGTCCCATTGTAGATAATATGGAATTAAATATAACTTTAAGTAAATGAAAGTTAATATTTAATTCTTTTTTTCATATAATTATGTGTATAATTTTAAATTTTTTATTTTTTTATCTATACTTTTAAAAAAGATATGATATAATGAGATTGATAAAGTTTATGGAATGTTTCGTTTATAAACTAAAAGTAGAGATGAGGTGAAATTTGGGAGTAAACAACAAAATGGTAGATTATTCATAAGATTAGTTTAATCTAAGAAATTTAAAGTTTATTGAAAGGAGTGTATTATGAATAAGAAACAAAAAGAGATATTTGCTGCGATTGCAGTGATTTTACTGGTTGTTGTAATTGTATTTTTCTTAATTAGAGGATGTAGTCATAAATATACCGTAGATTTTGATACTAATGGTGGAAGTGCTATTAATTCTTTAAAAATAGATAAAAATGGTTTGATTACAAGACCAGCAGATCCAACAAAAGATGGTTATATATTTGTGGGATGGTATTTAAATGGTAAGAAATTTGATTTTAATACCAAAGTAACTGGTGATATGAAACTAGAAGCTAGATGGAAGCTTGCTGAGGCTGGTATTACTTTAAGTTCTACTAGTAAAACATTGAGTATTGGTGATACTTTTAAATTATCTGCCACTTTAAATGGTGATGCTACGGGAGCTACATTAGTATATACATCAAGTGATCCAAGTATTGCCACAGTTGATGCAAATGGTAATATTAAAGCTTTAAAAGCCGGAACTGTTGTTATTACAGTTAAAACAGCCGATGGTAAATATACTGCAACTTGTACAATTACCGTTGCTGATGGCAAAGTTGTTGAAGTTACTAATGTTAAAGTAACTGGTAATACTAAAATGACAGTTGGTAGTAGTCAAAAATTAAAATTAACTATTAGTCCAAAAGATGCCTCAAATAAAAGTGTAACTTGGACATCAAGTGATAAAAGTATTGCTACTGTTGATAAAAATGGTAACGTTAAAGCTTTAAAGAGTGGTAAAGTTACTATTACAGCAACAGCCAAAGATGGTAGCAAAAAGAAAGGTAGTATAACTATAACAATTGAAGAAGCGCCAGTAGTTAAAGTTTCAAAAATTGTTATTTCAGGAAATAGTACTATGAAATATGGTTCTAGCCAAACTTTAAGTTATACAGTTGAACCTGCAAATGCTACGAATAAAGCCGTAACTTGGTCAGTAAGTAGTGGAGCTACAATAGATCAAAACGGTAGAGTTACTATTACTGGTGATGTTGATCAAGTAGTTATTACAGCAACAGCCCAAGATGGTAGTGGGGTAACAGCAACTTATACAATTACAGTTGAGGCTAATTATGTTATTATTCTTACCCCAATAGATATGGGTGATGGTGTTACATATCAAAACTATTCATATGTAGTAACTAGAAATGGTAAGACATTTACTGGTTATGAAAATCATAGTTTAGTTGTTAATGGTAATACAATATTTAGTCCAACATCTATTGCAAAAGATGTAGCTGAGGCTGGTAATAGTGCATCAATGACAGTTAATGGTAAAACAGTAACATTATCATTGACTAGAAATAAATTATAAAATATTTATCATTAGAAATTAAGAAAGAGAGGAAATAAATATGATAAAAAAATATAGTAAATTATTTGCTTTAACATTTTTAGCGTTCTTTATTTCAATGGTAACTACTAATGCTAAACAATTGACAGCACAAGAATTAGGAACAGAAATTTTAAAAACTCAACCTAATGCTGGTCATGTATACGTTATTGGAAGTTATGCATTTACTTCTGAATATGCATTTAAATATGATATTAAAGATATAATGTTAGCTTCTGCTGATAGCATTAATGATGTTGCCGTTGCAAATGGCGCAAGTAAAGCAGATTTAGAAGACTTATCAGAAACTATGACTATTTATGAAATTAAAAGAGTTAGTGAAACTGATTGGGAATTAACAGGCAATGTTGTAGGAAATGGGACAGCACTTGCTGGTAATGCAGCAATAGAGATTAAATTCATCGATTATGAATATGTAAGAGAAGATGAAGAAGTTGATACAGATACTATGGTATCAGACGCCTTTACAGGATCTGGTAGCAAAGTAAATGCCGATATGTTTATGGTAGATGCATCAGATTTAGCTAATGGCAATTTAAGAGTACAAGTAGATGATACTGAATCTTCAATAGTTGTTGGAATGCAATCAGGTGCAGTTGCAGCTTTAAGAGATTTATTAGAAAAAAATGCAGAAATTGAATCAATTACATTTGCTTATCCAGGTGTAGAACCCTTTACATTTACAAGAGATACATTAGATGTAGAAATATTATTATGGGTTGAAAATAACCTATCAAAAATATTTGGTACTGATGCAACAACAGCAAAATTAATAGGTAAATCATTTACGGCAACATTAAATTTAGCTCATACAGATACTTTAAATTATGTAGCAGAAAAAAATGATGCCAAATCTGTTGAATATACAATTACCTTTGCTGGTGAAATAAATAAGGTTGATGTAGATGAAGTATTAACCGAAGCCTTTACAGGAACTGATAGTAAAGTAAATACAGATATGTTTACAGTTAATGCATCAGATTTAGCTAGTGGTAAATTAGAAGTAGAAGTAACAGATTTTGAATCATCAATTATTATAGGAATGCAATCAGGTGTAATTTCAGCTCTAAGAGATTTACTAGATAATAATGAATCAATTGAATCAATTACATTTACTTATCCAGATGTACCAGGTGTAGAAGAATTTGTATTTAAGAGAGATACTACAATTCAAGAAATATTGAAATGGATGACAGATAATCAATCAAAAATATTTGGTAATTTTACTACAACCGCTGGTTTAGTAGGTAAATCCTTTACAGCAACATTAAATTTATCTCAAACTGATACAACAATTTATGTTTCTGAAAAAGATGGTGCAACATCAGTAAAATATACAATTTCATTTATTGGTGATGTCGTAGCAGTTGATACAGATACTATGTTATCTGAGGCATTTACTGGTGAAAATAATAAGATAAATGAAGAAATGTTTGCTGCTGATTTATCTGGCTTAGAAGATGGCAAAGTAGGAGTAACGGTAAAAGATTTTGAATCATCAATTATTATAGGAATGCAATCAGGTGTAATCACTGCTTTAACAGATTTACTAGACAATAATGCATCAATAGAATCAATTACATTTGCTTATCCAGCTGTACCAGGTGTAGAAAACTTTACATTTACAAGGGAAACTACATTAGAAGAAATAACAGGATGGGTTACTCGTAATTTAGCAACTATATTTGAAGGTAATGCTACAACCGCTGGTTTAGTAGGTAAATCATTTACAGCAACATTAAATTTAGCTCAAACTGAAAATTATGTAAATCAAAATGGTGAAACTTCTGTTGAATATACAATAAGTTTTACAGAATAATAAAAAATTAGGGAATTTAATAAAAATTCTCTTTTTTTTTTGCAAAAATTTTTTATAAAAAAAGGAAATGGAGATAAAAAAGCGTAAATATAAAGTGAAGGGAGGTGAGAATGTGAAACCAGAAATAGAGGAAAAATTTTATAATTTAAAGTATGATCGAATGTTTAAAGCTGTTGTAGCAAATCCCGATGATACAAGACTTTTAAATTGTATTTTATCAGATATTTTAGATGAAGATGTATATGTAATA
>CANQVV010000029.1 GCA_947627385.1 uncultured Bacilli bacterium | reverse complement strand
TTAATAAATACTATAAGTTATGAAGAAGATCAAGAGAAGATACATAGATCAAGAGAAAGCAGAGCAAGAAAAGAAGGCAAAAATAAAATGGCCAAAGAAATAGCCATTAATATGTTAAAAGACAACATACCATTAGAAACAATAATGAAATATACATCATTAAGTGAAAAAGAGATTTTAAAATTAAAAAAGTAGTTAAATTGTTAACAATTGTTAATGTCAATATAAAAATACCCATAAATTTATATAATCCAAAAACGACATTTTTATATTGACTTAACATTTATTGATATTGTTAGATGCCAATAAAGAAGAGATAGTAAAGTTAGGTAAAAAAGATAAGATAATAAAGGAGTGTAGTGAAAAAATGTATATGTTAAATAAAGATGGAGTATTAATAAATACTATAAGTTATGAAGAAGATCAAGAGAAGATACATAGATCAAGAGAAAGCAGAGCAAGAAAAGAAGGCAAAAATAAAGCAGCCAAAAAAAATAGCAAAGAAATTGTTACAAATAAATATGAAAATTGAAGATATATCTGAAATAACTTCACTATCTGAAAAAGAGATCTTAAAATTAAAAAAATAAGTATAGAATGGTTTAGAATCATTCTATTTATTATTAGTAAAAAAAATAGTATAATATTTATTAGGAAGTGATTATTAATGAATGCAAGAACTAGATTTGCACCATCTCCAACTGGATTTATGCATATAGGAAATTTAAGAACGGCTATTTTTGAATATTTAGTAGCTAAACATGATGGTGGAGATTTTATTTTACGTATTGAAGATACTGATCAAAATAGAAAAGTTGATGGTGCTATTGACTTTATTTATAATACATTAGATTTATGTAATATGAAAATAGATGAAGGACCTAAAAATGCTGGTGAATATGGGCCTTACATTCAAAGTGAAAGAGTAGATATTTATAAAAAATATGCTGAACAATTGGTAGAAATGGGTAAGGCTTATTATTGTTTTTGTACCGAAGAAACATTAGAAGAAATGCGCGAATATTGTGATCGAAAAAAAATTCCATTTATGTATGATGGAAGATGCTCTCATTTATCCAAAGAAGAAGTAGCAGAAAAAATTAAAAATGGTGAAAAATATGTTATTAGGCAAAAAATGCCTAAAACTGGTGTATCAGTTGTTCATGATGTAGTTTATGGTGATGTTAGAGTAGAAAATCAAGTATTAGAAGATCAAATTTTACTTAAAAGTGATGGTTATCCTACTTATAACTTTGCTAATGTTATTGATGATCATTTAATGCATATAACCCATGTTATTAGAGGTAATGAATATTTATCACAAACACCAAAATATAATTTATTATATGATGCATTTGGTTGGGAAGCTCCTACTTATATTCATGTGCCAATGGTCTTAGGTAGTGATGGTAATAAACTTTCTAAACGTAATGGTGATGCTTCATTTATGGATTTATATAATGAGGGATATTTACCTGATGCTATTGTTAATTATTTAGTATTACTAGGATGGAGTCCCGCAACTAATGAAGAAGTTTATAGTATGGATGATTTAATCAAAAACTTTGATGTTAACAGAATTAGTAAATCACCTGCTACTTATGATATAAAAAAATTGCAATGGTTTAATCATAAATATATTAATATGTTAAGTGATGAAGAATATATAAAGTTTGTAAGACCATTTTTAACTTATGATGTGAGCAAAAAGGATGATGAGTGGGTTAATAAATTACTTACTATTTATAAAGATCATTTATCTTATGGTAAAGAAATAAATGATTTAGTTGGAATTTTCTTTAATGATAATATTAATATAAGTCAAGAAAATAAAGATTTTTTAAATAGTGATGAAAGCATTCCATTAGTTATTAAAACATATCGTGAAGAATTAGAAAAACTTGCCAATTGGAGTGTTGAATCCATTGCGGATGTTATCACAAAAGTAAAAGAAAAAACCGGAGTTAAGGGTAAATTATTATATATGCCAATAAGAATTAAAATAAGTGGTATTGAACATGGTCCTGAACTTCCCGATGAAATATATTTAATTGGTAGAGATAAAGTTTTGGAAAGATTAGCATAAAATATATAAATCTTTAAAGGAGGAAAAAATGCAATTATATAACACTTTAACTAGAAAAATTGAAGATTTTATTCCTTGGGATAAAAATCAAGTTACAATGTATACATGTGGGCCAACAGTATATCATTTTGCACATATAGGTAATTTAAGAACCTATATTATGGAAGATATTTTAGAAAAAACATTGAATTATGTTGGTTTTAATGTTAAAAGATGTATGAATATTACTGATGTGGGCCATTTATCTAGTGATGCTGATACTGGTGATGATAAAATGGTTAAAAGTGCTAAAAAGGAACATAAATCAGTTTTAGAAATTGCTAAATATTATACTGATGCTTTTTTTGAAGATTTTAAAGCTTTGAATATTAAAAAGCCAGAAATAATTAGTCCTGCTACTAGTAATATAGATGAATATATTAAAATAATTGAAAAATTACTTGAAGATGGTTATGCTTATGCTGCGGGAGGTAATATTTATTTTGACACCTCTAAGTTAAAAAATTACTATGTTTTGACTAACCAAGGGGAAGATGATTTAATTGGTGGCGTAAGAGATACAGTTGAAGTAGATAATAATAAAAAAAATAAAGCGGATTTTGTTTTATGGTTTACAAAAAGTAAATTTGATAGCCAAGAATTAAAGTGGGATAGTCCATTTGGTGAAGGTTATCCTGGCTGGCATATTGAATGTTCAGGTATTAGTATTAAATATTTAGGAGAACATTTAGATATTCATTGTGGTGGAGTTGATAATATATTTCCTCATCATACTAATGAAATTGCAGAGTCAGAAAGTTTTTTAGGACATAAATGGTGTAATTATTGGGTACATGGTGAACACTTAAATGATCAATCAGGAAAAATGAGTAAAAGTAAAGGTGATACTTTAACTATTAGTATTCTTAAAGAAAAAGGCTATAATCCATTAAGTTATCGTTTTATGTGTTTACAAAGTCATTATCGAAGACAACTTACTTTTTCATATAATTCCTTAGATGGGGCAGAAAATTCTTATAAAAAATTAAAAAGTAAAGTATTAAGTTTAAATAATGAGGGAGCTATTGATGAAGCAAAATATACAGAATTTAATAATAAATTTAAAGATGCTTTGGAAGATGATTTAAATACTGCTAATGCATTATCAATAATTTATGAAGTATTAAAAAGTGATTGTAATGATGCTACTAAATTAAAATTAATTACTGATTTTGATCAAGTACTTAGTTTAGATTTAACAAAAAAAGAAGATAAAAAGATAGATGAAGAATTAATTAATAAAATGATTAATAAGAGAAATGTTGCTAAATTAAATAAAGATTATAATAAAGCAGATGAAATTAGAGCAGAATTATTAGAAATGGGTATTGTTATAAAAGATACTAGGGAAGGTACTATATATGAGGTGAAATAATGGAAGATTTAATACTATATATATTAATAATTATTATTCCTTTAATTGCTCAAATTAATGTTTCAATGGCTTATGGAAGATATAAAAAAGTAAATAATAAACAAAAAATATCTGGGTTTGAAGTAGCCAGAAAAATACTTGATTCAAATGGTCTTGAAAATGTATATGTTGTTGAAACTAGTGGAACATTAACTGATCATTATGATCCTAATAGAAAAGTTATTAAATTATCATCTGATATTTTTCATGGTGAAACAATTGCTGCTTGTGCAGTGGCCGCTCATGAATGTGGTCATGCTATTCAAGATAAAGAAAATTATACATTTATGCGAATAAGAAGTTTTATTTTCCCCATAGTTAATTTTGTTTCCCCATTTGCTTGGATTGTAATTTTAATTGGTTTATTTGCAGAGTATTTTCAAGTATTTTACTTTGGTATTGGTTTGATATCTTTAACTCTTTTATTTCAACTTGTAACTTTACCAGTGGAATTTGATGCTAGTAAAAGAGCTAAAATGGAATTAGAAAAATTAAAATTAAACGAAAAGAGTGAAAATAATTCAGTTGCTAAAATGCTTAGAGCAGCAGCTCTTACTTATGTTGCTTCTGTCTTATCTTCAATTTTAGAAATAGTTAGATTAATACTTATATTTAATAATAATGATAGATAAATATAATTGGTGATTAATAATCTCTTTCATAAAATATTATGGAGGGGATTTTATTTTGCTCCATAATATTTTTGTTATTGTAACAGCTTGTGTTACATTTATACTCGGTATAATTGCTAAGAAAAATAAGAAAATAAAAAATGAAATGATACCTCTTCAAAATTTAATAGTAGGTATAATTACATCTTTTATTTATTATTTAATAACCAAAGATTTTTCAATGACCATTACAAGTGTTGGTTTATTTACAGGTGGAATATATGATATAGTTAATAATTTAAATAAATTAATTAAGCAAAATAAAGAAGATTCATAAGCGAATCTTTTTTAATTTAATATATATATTCCAATAGTTAAATATGTAGCAAATAATAACCATAATAAATAAGGAATATTTAAATAAAATGCTGGTTTATATTTATTATAAAATTGGATTAATAAAATGATAACTATAATAGTAAATATGATAGTATATATTAGGGTAAATAAACGCCATTTTAAAATAAAGAAAAAGATAGACCATAAAAGATTAAGTGTTAATTGTATATAATAGAGAATATTTATTTTTTTATCATTTTGACTATTATTTTTATATAAGTAAAATGCTATTCCCATTAAAATATATAAAATTGACCAAACAATTGGGAATATAAATCCTGGTGGAGCGAGTGGTGGTTTAATAAAATCAGTATATTGAATATAATTAGAAATAATTAAACCAATAATTGAGCCACATAAAAGAGGAAAAAATAAGTAAAAAATATTTTGAATAAAATTATTTTTCGTAAAATATCACCTAATAAATATTATTAATATTTTTTAAAAGTATGTTAATTTATTAAACCTTTATAATATTTCCAAGCTAGTATTTTAAAAGCACTTTGATAAATTATATCTTTGTCAATTAAATTATTATTTAAAGCATCTTTAATAGCCTTAAAACTTTTTTCATAATTAGAAGTAATTAAAATATTATTACCAGCCATTAAAGCTTTAATTTCTACATTTTCAATATCTTTTAAAGCTCCCATATCTAAATCATCGGCAATAATTATACCTGTAAAGTTTAAATCATTACGTAATATTTGATGAATTTTTAAAGAAAGAGAAGCAGGATTATTAGCATCAATACTTTGAACAATATTGTGACTATTCATAACTGCCTCAGCTCCGGCTTTAATTCCTTCAATGAAAGGTGGTAAATCAATTTGTTCAATATCTTCATAACTTTTACTATCTATACTACTACTTTTATGGGTATCTAAATTATTACCATAACCAGGGAAATGTTTTAAAGTATAAGAAACATCAGTCTTTTTACTAGCTTCAATAACAGTTTTAGAATAAATGCTTGTTAGTTCTGTATTTTGACCAAAACTTCTTTTATAAATATAATCATTAACATTTTGAGAAACATCAACTACGGGTGCTAAATTTAAATTAAGTCCTAATTCTTTTAAAATTTGACTTTTATTAATAACATCATCATAAATAGCTTGAAATCCACCTAAATTATATAATTCTTGACTAGATAAAAAAGGAGTAGCTACTAAATTTTTATTACTACTAATTCTACTTACTGAGCCGCCTTCTTCATCAATGGCAGTAAGAAGAGGTATTTTAGAAGAATTTTGTAAATCACTAATCATTTTAATAACTTCATCCTTACTTTTATCTTTAAAATCTTTTTCATAAAAAATGAAACCACCAAATTGATAAATTTTTTGTATTTCTAAACTATCATTATAATGAATAAGTAAAAGTTGAGCAATTACTTCATCTTGACTCATTTCCATTAATTTAGCAAATGCTTGATGATAATAATTACTAAATATTCCATTATCTAAATAATTTTCGGGAATATTTGATTGCTTAGTAACTTCATAATCAATAATTTTACAATCTTGAATATCTTTATTATCATTTAATTTTCCTAAACAATTTAATTTAATTTCAGTATTAATATTATCTTTTATTTTTTCACTTTTAAAAGTATAGTAATTTTGTTTATTATCTTCAATAGTAATATTATCATCATCTTTATTAATAATAGTACCACTTAATGTTGCTATACTAGGAGTAGTAGTTATTTCTTTTTTACTAGTAAAAGAAACAATTAAAACAATAATTATAATTGTAAATAATATACTAATTAAATTTTTGTTCATTAATAAATCCTCCTAAGTCTATTTATATTATACCAAAATTTCTAATTTATATCATATAATTTTATTGACCTCCACCCCCAGAGGGTGGTATGATATAGATGGTGATGAAAAATGGCAGAAAAATATAAAAAAAGAAGTAAAGAAGAAAAAGAAAATATTCAAAACCAACTTAAAACAATTGAAGGTCAAGTTAGAGGAATAAGTAATATGATTGAAGAAGATCGTTATTGTAATGATATTTTAATTCAAATATCTGCTATAAACAATTCTTTAAAAAGTATTGGCAAAAAAATATTAAAAAATCATTTATCTACTTGTGTAGTAGATGATATTAAAAATAATAAATTAGAAATTATTGATGAAGTTATGGATTTAATAGGAAGGCTTTAATTATGCCAAAGATAATTGTTAAAGTTGATGGAATGAGTTGTAGTGCTTGTTCTAATAAAGTAGAGAAGTATTTAAATAAACAAGAAAATATTACTAAGGCCATAGTTAATTTAGTTATGGGAACAGCTAATATTACTTATAATGATGCCATAGATATTAATGATATAAAAAAATATATTGAAGAGGCTGGTTATGATTTTGGGGGTATATATAATCCCAAAGTAGAAGAAAAAAATGATAATTCAATCTATTTAGTAATAATTATGATAGTATTAGGAATAATTTTAATGTATATAGCTATGGGAAGTATGTTAAGTCTTCCAAGTATTAATACTTCTAAGTATCCAAAAATTTATGCCTTAATATTACTTATCTTAACTATTCCATTTTTAGGATATGGTTTTGATATATTAAAAAAAGGAATTAAAAATATTTGGCATAAAGCTCCAAATATGGATAGTTTAGTAACTATTGGGGTTATGGCTAGTTTCTTATATAGTTTATATGGTTTAATTATGATTTTTTTAGGATATAATCATTATGTTCATAATTTATATTTTGAAAGTAGTGCTATTGTTTTATTATTTATTAAAATAGGAAGATTTATAGATCAAAAAGTATCTAAAAAAACTAAGGATGCCATTAAAGAATTAGTAACAATTACTCCTGTTAATGCTTTAATAAAAACTAATGAGGGAATAAAAGAAATAACTATTGATGAGGTTCAAAAAGGAGACGTTTTAGTAGCTAAACCAGGAATGAAAATTGCTGTTGATGGAATAATTTTAGAAGGAGAAAGTCATTTTGATGAAGCATTTATTACTGGGGAATCCAAACCTTGTAAAAAAACTGTTGAGGATAATGTTATTGCTGGTAGCATTAATATAGATGGTTATATTTTGTATAAAGCTTTAAAAATTGGTCCTGATTCAACAATTTCTGAAATAGTTAGATTAGTTGTTGAGGCTACAAATACCAAAGCTCCTATTGCTAAATATGCTGATAAAGTAAGTGGCATTTTTGTTCCAATTATAATATTTTTAGCCCTAGCTACTTTAATCATTTATTTAATTTTAGGTTCATCTTTTGATCATGCTTTAATCAATTTTGTAACGGTTTTAGTTGTTGCCTGTCCTTGTGCTCTTGGGCTAGCAACACCTTTGGCAATCGTAGTAAGTTTAGGTCGATGTGCTAAAAATAATATTTTAGTTAAAACAAGTGAAACTTTGGAAAATGTTGCCCATATTGATACCATAGTGTTTGATAAAACGGGTACTCTTACTTATGGTGATTTAAGAATAGCTAAAATATTTAATTATAGTGAGTATCCTTTAAATGAAATAATGGCCACTGCTTTTAGTGTTGAAAATTTATCAACTCATCCAATAGCTAAGGCATTTCTTAAATATGCCAAAGATAATAATTTAAAAATAAGTGAGGTCAAAAAATTTCAAAATTATGCTGGTATAGGTGTTAAAGGGATAGTAGATGATAAAGAATTTTATTTAGGTAATGCGAAATTATTAAAAAAATTAAAAATTAATTTTACAAGTAAAGATATTTCTAAATTAGAAGATAGTGCTTGTAGTATTATATATGTCATTTTAAATGCTAAGGTTATTGCCTTAATTGGTGTTAAAGATATCATCAGAGATAATGCTAAAATAACAATTAATAAACTACAAGATTTAGGCAAAGAAGTTATAATGCTTACTGGTGATAATTACAAAACAGCTAAACAGGTTGCTAAAACATTAAATATTACAAATATTAAAGCGGATATTTTACCAAAAGATAAAGCTAAAATAATTACAGAATTACTAAATTCAAATCATAAAGTTATGATGGTTGGTGATGGAATTAATGATGCTCCTTCACTGGCTAAGGCTACGGTAGGAGTAAGTTTAACTGGTGGGACAGATATTGCTAATAATTCAGCAGATGTTATTTTAACTAATGCCGATTTAGAAAAGATAATTACCTTAATTATTATTAGTCAAAAAACATTAAGAAATATTAAACAAAATTTATTTTGGGCCTTCTTATATAACATTTTAATGATACCAATTGCTATGGGCTTATTTAGTAGAGTTGGCTTAACAATGAATCCAATGTTTGCAAGTTTTGCTATGACCATTAGTAGTTTAACTGTTGTTATTAATGCTCTTAGACTTAAAAAAGTAAAAATTAATTAATAAATAATAAATTAGCCATTAATTTAATATAATCTCTTATTTCATCTAAGGATTCATCTATTTCTTTTTTGAAATATTGAACAATTAAATTAATCGTACCATCAGTAAAAAATATAATATTTAAATGATTTGTTTTACTACCCAAAGTATCGGAAATAGTATGACAAATCTTTTTATTTAATCTATTCATAAATAAAATAGCGTCATTAGATACTGATAACTTAGCATAAAAATTTTCATTTTCTTTTAAATATTGGAATATAGAATCAATGTAAGAAGATAGACTATCTTTATCTTTAATAATCATATCTTGGTTAAAAAATTTATCTAATATTTCTTCTTGAATTTCGGAACCTAAATCATATATATTATCATAATGAGTATAAAAAGTACCTCGGGTTAGATTAGCTTTTTTAACTAAATCAGTTACGGTAATATTATTTATTTCCATTTTTTCTTCCATTAATTCTGCAAAAGCTTTTTTAAGTAAATTTTTAGTCTTTTTAGATGAATTATTTATTTCTTTTAATTTCATAATTTCTCCTTCTTTTTTTATACAAATTATAACACAATGTTCAAATTTAGACAATGTCATATCATTTGTTGTTATCATTTTTTTAAACTTGGCTTAAAATGTAATAGATTTCGCTTTGAAAGGAAGAATAAGAATGCAAAAAATAAGTGATTTTATTGTTGATAAAAGAAATTATATTTTAGGATTTTTCTTAATTCTTTGTGTTATTTGTTTATTTTTATCATCCAAAGTTAAAATTAATAGAGATATTTTAAAATATTTACCATCAACCTCTGAAACTAAAATTGGTCTTGATATAATGGAAGATGAATTTACTAAAACTGATGGGACTTTAAATTTAATGTTTAAAGGATTGAAGACAGATGAAAAAGATAAAATTTTACAAGAGTTGAAAGATATTAAAGGCATAAATGAAGTTAATCATGAAAATAATAGTGATTATGAAAAAGATGATTATACTTTATATACTATAACAGTTGATGGTGATAAAAATTCCAAAACTGCTACTAATGTATATCAAGAAATAATGCAAAAATATCATGATTATGAAATTTATACTAGTGGTGATGTCTCAGATGAGAATAAAGTTGCATTACCAACTTGGATTGTATTTTTAGCTATTTTTTGTGCTTTAATTATTTTAATGATTTCTTGTGATTCTTATATTGAACCAATTTTATTTTTAATTGCGGTTGGCATGGGTGTTATTTTAAATAAAGGAACTAATTTAATGTTTCCATCCATATCTAGTATTACCAATGCTATCGCTGCTATTTTACAACTGGCTTTATCAATGGATTATTCTATTATGTTGGTTAATCGTTTTAGACAAGAAAAAATGCAAGAGAAAAATAGTATTAAAGCAATGAAAAAAGCTTTGTATGCATCTTTTTCTTCTATATCTAGTAGTTCAGTAACTACTATTGTTGGTTTACTTGCCTTAGTATTTATGAGTTTTACCTTAGGAAAAGATTTAGGTTTTGTTTTAGCAAAGGGTGTTTTATTTAGTCTTTTAACTATTTTTACTTGTTTACCAGCTTTAATATTAATGTTTGAAAAATTAATTATTAAAACTTCTAAAAAAAGCCCTAAAATAACTTTAAATTTTTTAGCTAAATTTACTTATCATTTTAAATATTTAGGACTTTTATTATTTATTATTATTTTTATAGCTAGTATTCTTTTAAAAGGTAATTTAAAGATATTGTTTACTGACGTTGAAAGTGATGATGTAGGAAAAGTTTTTAAAACAAATAATCAAATTGCCTTAGTATATAAAAATGAAAATGAAGATAAAATGCAAGAGTATTGTCATAAGTTAGAAAGTAATACTAAAATAACAGATGTTTTATGTTATGGCAATACTATTAATGAGAAATTGTCTTATCAAGATTTAAATAAAAAATTAAAAGATTTAAATGTTAAAACTACAATTGATGACTATTTAGTAAAAATTATTTATTATAAATATTTTAATAGTAGGGAAGATAATACTATGACTATGGATGAAATGCTCAATTTTGTTCAAAAAAATGTTTATAATAATAGCAATATGAATAAAAAATTAGATGATGAAATGAAATCTAATATTACTAAATTAACCAACTTTACTAACAAAGAGCAAATGAAAGTTGAGCAAAGTGTAAAAAATATTGCTAATACGTTAGAAATCGATGAAAATACTGCTCAAAATTTAATGATTTATTATGATTCTTTATATACTAATACCACAATCTCTATTAATGAATTTATTGATTTTGTAAATAATTATTTAAGTACTAGTAAATATGCTCAAAGTATTGATACAACAAAATTAAGTACTATAATTAAATTTAGTAATAAAGAACTTTTAAATAAAAAAATGTCTTATCAAGAAATGGCTAATTTATTTAATATGGATGAAAGTCTTATGAATAATGTTTATTTATATTATTTATCTTTAAATGATTTAAATACAACATTATCTTTCACAGAATTTGCTAATTTTATGAATAATTATATATTAAATAATGAAGAGTATAAAGAAAATATTGACGATAATTTAAAAAATAAAATAAATTTATTGCAAACATTTAGTCAAAAAGATTTAATTAATGAAAAAATGAGTGCTAGTATGATGGCTAAATTACTAAATACTAATGAAAATTTAGTTAATCAAGCTTATCAAATTATTTATAATGCTAATGGAATGTCTGGTGATATTGCTGAATTTTTACTTACTCCATATGAATTTATAAGTTATATTAGTAATAATGAATTATTATTAAGTGTGGCTGGTAAAGAAAATATTATTTTATTAAAATCAATTATGGATAGTACTTTAAATGATCAAAGATATTCTTATATGGAATTAGCCAGTGCCCTTAATATTACTGATCCAAATAGTATTAAAAATATTTATATTTTATATACTTTAAATGTCGAAGATTTTTCTTTAAATCCAGTAGAATTTGTTAATTTCTTAATTACTCATCAAGAAGATGAAACTTTGAAAAATAATTTAAATTCAAAAACATTAGAAGAATTAAAAATGTTAAATGTTATAATTCAAAGTGTTTTAAATAATGAAAGTTATAGTGCTTCTTCTTTGGCTAATATTTTAAATATTAATAAAAATGATATGAATTTATTATATGGCGTTTATGATATTAATTATAAAGGTAAAAATATAAAATTATCTTATCAAGAATTTATTAACTTCTTATTAACAAAAGTTGTAAACAATAAAGAATATAGTAAAATTTTAAGTGTAGATAAATTAAATAAATTGAATACTCTTAATACTATTATGAATAATTCATTAAAAGATATTAAATATAATAAATTAGATATGTATAATACTTTAAATAATCTAAAAAATATTGATCAAAATTTAATTGATTTAATTTATATATATTATGGTAGTGAAAATAATTATGATAAAAATTATCAATTGACAATTCAAGAATTTGTTGATTATTTAAATAGTAATATTATTAAAGATTATAGATTTGATGATTTTATTGATCAAAAAACTAAAAATAATATTGTTGATTCTAAAACAACAGTTCAAAATGCTAAAAATTTATTAGTAGGTAAAAATTATTCTCGGATTGTATTAAATACTAAATATGATTTAGAAGGCAAAGATACTTTTAAATTTTTGCAACAGATAGATAATGATTTAAATAAAGATGTTTATTTAGTTGGTAATAGTCCAATGGCTTATGAATTAGATAAAACTTTTGATAATGAACTTAATTTTATAACTTTTTTAACTATTATTTTTATCTTTATTATTGTTTTAATTACTTTTAAATCTTTCTTAATTCCAACGATATTAGTTGTAATTATTCAAACTTCTGTTTATATCACGATGAGTTTACTATCTTTTGAAAGTGGTTCAATTTATTTTATAGCTATTTTAATTGTTCAAAGTATTTTAATGGGGGCAACGATTGATTATGCAATTTTATATACATCTTATTATCGAGAATATAGAAGAAATATGAATGTCTTTGAGGCAGTTAAAAATGCTTATAATAATTCTATTCATACAATTTTAACAAGTGCTTCAATATTGGCATTTGTTACCTTGATAATTGGTCATTTAGGATCAGCAACCGCATCTAAGATATGTTTAACTATTTCCCAAGGAACAATTTGTTCAACTATTTTAATTCTATTTATTTTACCATCTCTAATCTGTGTATTTGATAAATTTATTGTTAAAAAATAATTTTAAAATTATTTTTATGGTATACTTTTAATAGGTGATAGATAGTGGAATATAATTTAGAAGTTATAAATTTAACTAAAAATTATCAAGATTTTCATTTGCAACAAATTAATATAAAATTACCAAAAGGTAAAATTATAGGCCTTATTGGTGAAAATGGTAGTGGTAAAACAACGACAATTAAATCGATATTAAATCTTATGACTTATGATAAAGGTAATATTAAAATATTTGGTAAAGATAGTAGAAATTTAACTAAACAAGAACGGGAAAAAATAGGTGTAGTTTTAGATGATAGTTTCTTTTCACCTATTTTAAATGTCAATGATATAAATAAACTAATGAAAGATTTTTATTCTAATTGGAATGAAAAATTTTACTATGAAACAATTAAAAAATTTAAAATACCTGACAATAAACCTTTAAAAGAATTTTCAAGTGGAATGAAAATGAAAATTAAAGTATTATGTGCTATTGCTCATGAACCAAAATTATTAATTTTAGATGAACCTACTAATGGACTAGATCCGATATTCCGTTATGAAATAGTTGAACTATTTAATAATTTTGTCAGTAATGGTGAAAATTCTATTTTAATGACTACTCATATAACCAGTGATTTAGAGCATTTAGCAGATGAAGTAATATTTATTAATGATGGTAATATTATTTTAGATGTTTTAAAAGATAAAATAGATAGTGAATATGGTATTGTTGAATTATTAGAAAATAACTTTAATAATATAAAGAAAGAGGATTATCTAAAATGTTTAAAATATAAAAATGAATGGTATATTTTAGTAAACCCTAAATATGAATTTCAAAAAAAATATCCAAAGTTAAAAGTTAGAAAACCAAATTTAGAAGAATTAATGCTACTGTTAGTGAAAGGAGAATAATTATGAATACTATTAAAGGTTTATTATTAAAAGATTTATATGTATTTAGAAATTTTAAGGGTAATATTATTTTTAGTGCTTTTATGTTTATCTTTTTGATTACAATAGGATCTATAAGAATGGATATGTTTACTGTTGGTTCAATTTTATTTTTAATCTTTTTTGGTATGAATAGTATTTCTTCTTTTTCTTATGATGAAAATGCAGATTTAGATAAATATTTACTATCTTTGCCAATTACAAAAAAAGAAATAGTTTTATCTAAATATTTATTTGTATTTTTAAATTCTTTTATTTCTATTTTAGTAGGTATTTTAGTTAGTTTTATTATTACAATTTTAGTAAAAGGAAAAGTAGGTAATATAGGAGATTCATTAAGAATATGCTTTATAGCTTTTACTAGTGTTTCATTTCTAATGTGTGCTAATGTACCTTGTATTTATAAATGGGGAGTAGAAAAGGGAAGAATGCAATCTGTTATTATTCCGGCTTTATTTATCTTTTTATTAGGCATATTTGGTTCTTTGTTATTATTGTTATTTCCACAAATTTATTTAAATATAGATTTATTATATGTATTTAAGATATCACCATATATTTGTCTTATTTTAAATATTTTATTTTATATTATTTCTTATTTAATTTCATATAAAATATTTCTTAATAAGTCTATTTAAATAACGTAATATTTAAAATAAAAAACTCCTTATTTAAAAGTTAAATACAAATTGGAGCAATTGTGGAAGATATTTACAACTATATAATAGTATTTTATGATATAATCTTTATTAGAGGTGTTGATTATGAATTTAAGAGATAAAATTGAAAATTATATACCTTTTAATGAACAAGAAGAAAGAGACAAAGAACAATTTTTAAAATTTATAGATACTTTTGATGATGTTTTGACTAGAAATAACATTTTTGGCCACTTTTCAGCATCAGCTTTTGTTGTTAATAAAGAAAGGACAAAAATGGTAGTAGTTTATCACATCATAAATGATGGATGGATTTATCCAGGTGGTCATGTTGATGGTGAAGAAGATTTTTTATCAGTTGCTGTTCGAGAAGTGGAAGAAGAAACTGGATTAAAAGTAGATGTTTTAGATCGAAATATATTTTCCATTCAATCTGCTCCAGTTAAAGGCCATATTAAGCGTGGTAAATATGTTTCTGCTCACCTTCATCTTGATGTGGTATATATTATGGAAGCAGACGATAAAATACCATTAGTTTATAGAAAAGATGAATCAAAAGGAGTAAAATGGATTCCATTTGAAGAGGCAACTAATGAAACAATGTGCGACTTTATTAGACCAATTCATGAAAAATTAATAAAAAAATTAAATATGAAACAAAATTACTAACCCCCTAGGAATTTTGACAAGCGTATCAAAATATCCTTGGTGGTTTTTATTTCAAAAAAAATCATCTCTAATAGAGATGAAATATATTTGAATGTCCGAAAAGTTCGAACAGATTCGTCACTGGAGCGAGTGTCGTAGTTATCTACAACTCTTTTCCAATAACGAAAGAGTACATATAATCTTCCGTTGTTAGTAAT
>CANQVV010000028.1 GCA_947627385.1 uncultured Bacilli bacterium | reverse complement strand
ATTACAAACATTTGTAGATATATTAAATGAGAATAAAAATAGTATAGATTTAAGTAATATAGATAGTAGTTTAAGTGGATATACATTGTGTAATTGGAAAATAGGAGAAAGTGGATATCCAGAACTTGATTGTTAAACTCGTCAACGAAGACGTTAAAATAGAGCAAACAATCCTTAGGAGATGGTTCTACCATCTCTGTTTTTATTTACAACTTAATATATTTTTAGTAAAATATTAAACTATATTTTAAAAAGAGGGGATAAATATGGCTTGTCAATATGCCTATTATGGTGTACCTTTAAAAAGATATTGCAAACAAAATAATTTAAATTATGGTGCATTATATCATTATTTAAAAAGACATGAAAAAGAAGATATTATTGAAAATTTAATTGATTGCTATATTAGTGCTCATCGTTCATATCGATTTCATTATATAAATAATATTACTTTACAAGAATATTTAAAATATACAAATATAAAATATAGTACAGTTATAAATACATTAAGTCAAAAAAGAAAAAATCCTAAATATAGTAATGTAAGTGAAGAAGAGTTATTAAAGATTGTAGTTAAACATTTAGAAGAAACTGCAATTTTAAAAGCATTAAATATTAGTAAAAAAGAATTAAGAAAATATTTAATAATAAAAGGATATTCATATGAAGAAATAATAGATAAAATGATTGCATTTAATCATAGTATTACTTATTTAAATTTATCTATTAAAGAAAAATTAAATATAATTATAGAAGATTTAAATAAGATATATGATGAATTAATTTATAATGATTTATCTTTAAAAAATTATTGTAAGAAAACAGGTATTGAATATCATAAATTATTAAAAATAATAGGTCAATTAAAAAATAATAAAGAATATGCTAATTTATCTTTAAATGAATTAATTAAAATTGCTATTGATAAATATTTAGTTAATAAAAGAACTTATCAAGGAATGATTTTAAATAAATATTGTAGTCAAAACGGAATAGTTTATAATTCAATTAAATGTCTGATAAGTAAAATTAATAGAAGTAGTGAATATCAAAATTTAACAGTAGATGAAATAATAAGTACTGCAATTAGTATTTATGAAGAGCATATGAAAATGTATAAAGGCAATAATTTGGCAGAATATTGTCTTAAAAATGGCATAATATATGAATCTCTTTTAAGAATTTTAAATGCTATAAATAAAGATAATAAATTTGAAAATTTAAGTAGAGAAGAAAAGATTAGTCAAGCAATTCAAATATATGGTAGAAAAAAAGAGTATTATAATATTAGAGAAATATTTAATTATTTAAAAGGTAATACTAATGAGATTGATATTAAAAATATAGCTGAATATTTAAATTTAGATTATGAAAATATAATGGAGATTAATCAATATTTTCAAAATTTATATCAAACAATAACTTTTATATATTATTTTTATGATGATGAAAATAATAAATTAAAAGTATCCAAAACAAGATTAGAAGAAATATTAAATATAGTAAAAAGTATTTCTCATATGGATCCATCAGAAGCTAAAAATATTGATATAAAAATATTATTTGGTTTGTATAAATGTAATTTATTAGATACAAGATATTTAATTTTATTAAATCAAGAAAAGTATATTAATTGTTTAATTAAAAATGCTTTGGTAAGATTTGATTTACCTTTCAATCACTTTTTAATAGAAGAAATTAAAAATGAAATAGATGTTTTTTTATTAGAGTTATTAGAAAAAATATATACAAATATTCCTGGTAAATATATTAATTATATAAATATTAGTATTTATTATTATTTAATTAATTATTTAAATGATAAATATTATAAAAATAAATTAAATTTAAATATGGAAAAATAGAATAAATTTTGATAATAAATTTTACTTGTATTTTAATAAATATTACTATATAATATCCATTACGGAGAATGATGGGTAAATGAATACAAAACAAAAAATTAATTTAATTTCTAGACTTAGAAAAAATCAAGTAACAGAAGATAAGATTGATGCTATTTTAAAATTAGATAAGAAAAGTTTAGATAGATTATCTAGCATTTCTAATAATGAAAAATTTATTAGTGCTGTTCAAGAATATTTAAATGAAACATTTGATAATCCCTATGGTTATTATTTAGAAAATTTAACTAAAAGACGTTATGAATTATTAGAAAGTGAATATAAAGAAGGATTAGAAATTATTAAATCGGCTTTCCATAATTTTGGCGCTAGATGTGCTATGAATGCTATTTGTTTAGAAGTTCCTAAAAAATATGGTAATAATATAGTTGGAGCTAGACTTATTAGTATGGCAAAAAGTGAAATGATTGCGGTATATGCTTTAAACGTTTTGAATAATCAAACATTAAATGAACTAGGAGTAGTTATTCCAATTGTGGAATTAATTATTGGTTCTTTAAATAAAGAAGAATGTTTAAATCAAATAAAAGTAGCTTTAACTGATGAAGAAAAACATGAAAAATGTAAAAATGCCATCAATAGTATTACGGAACCACTTAGAAGAATAGTAATAACTATTCCATTTCATCGGGAAGAAGCTATCGAATTATTAAATGTTTTTCAAGAAATATTAAATGAACCTATGATAACGCCAACTGAACTTAATGCTTTTAATAAGAAAAATAAACCAGCTAGAAGAATATTAGTTCCTAAAAAGAAATAAAAATTAAAATCACTTAGTATTATTTACTAGGTGATTTTTTATGAGTAAATTAATTAAACATCGAGGATTACATAATGCTTTAATAAAAGAAAATACATATGATGCTATTAAAATGGCTTTAAATGATAATAAATATTTAGGTGTTGAATTTGATGTTAGAGAAACCAAAGATCATGAATTTGTAATATATCATAATCCTAGTATTAATAATAAATTAATTAGTAATACTAATTTTAATAATTTACCTAAATTTATTCCACGTTTAAAAGATATATTGAAATTAAATAGTAATAAAATATTTTTAATTGAAATAAAAAATATTAATAGTTTTACTAAGTTTTATAATTTATTAAATAAATTTAAAAATAAAAAATTATATGTAATGAGTTTTTCTAGTAGATTGATTGATAAAGTAAATATTCCAAATAGAACATATAAAATAGGTATTTTAAATTATATTTTGAATACTAATAAAGATATTAAAAAATTAGATTTTATAGCAATATTAGATAATTTTTTAGATCAAAATATTATTAATAAATTAAATGGTTTAGAAATATTTTCTTATGGCATAATTGAAGAGGTATCCCAATTAAAATATCCAGAAGTTTATTATATAATCGATAATTAACGAAATTTAGTTAAACTTCTAATTTTTTGATGATCATATTGCATCATTTCAGAATTTATTTCTATTACTTCATTAGGTAAATTATCAAACATATAACTATTAGTAGTTCTAATTACTTTTAAAATACCATTTTTAATTAAAGGATCAAGCATTGTTTCATATATTTCTTTGGCTTTCTTTTTATCATGAAAACGATTATAGGTAGCTACATAATCTTTAACTGTAATAAGACCATTCATCGATAATAAATATAATAATGTTTGATAATCTTCCCCAATAAGTTTATAAGTTGCTGATTTAGCAATACATTCCATAATATATTCTTTTTCTAATTCAGCTTGAACAGTCTTTAACATATATAAAATAAAATAAGATATATCAGCAGTTTTTTTCGTATCAACAATAGCATTATCATAATCTCTACCACTAAATGTAATCCCCCGATTAAAAATAATATAAGGATAAGCTTTTTTATTTAATAAATACCACATTGCAACTGTTCTTGAAGTTCGACCATTAACATCAAAATAAGGATGAATATAGACAAAATAAAAATGTAGTATTTGACTTTTAATATATTCCTCAGTAATGGTTTGATTAAAGTCTAAATTATTTAAAAAATTAAAATAAGCATCCATAAATTCAGATATTCTTTTAGAATCAATACCTTGATCTAAATCTTCTAAATTCTTAGAAATAATGCCTCCTTGAACAATATAAACTGGGGAGGTGCGATAATATTTACCCATTCTAGCTAAATCTTTATTATTAAGTAAATCTTTGGCTAAAATTTGATATAGTTCTCTTAAAGATTCTTTATTTATATCATGATTTTTTAAAATATAATTATAACCATAATAAAGATTTAAAACTCTTTTTATTTTTTTCTCATCACAACCTTGATATTTTCTAGCAATAATATCTTCAATTAATTTAACATCATCACTATAACCTTCAACTTGATTATTAGCTTTTAATTCATTAGAAAATAAAACTTTTTTAGCAAAATTTTCTGTGCATAATTCTTTTTCACTGGCAATAAATTCTTCTAGTTCATCTTTGGTTTTAGCAAAGTATTTTTCATTAATGCTAAGGGCCATCCCATTTTTAAGTTTTAAAGATAAATTACTCATAAGTCCTCCTTAAAAATTATTTTGTATTATAACAAATATAGATTTAGAAATAAATAGTTAATTGACACTTAATTATTAAACTATCTACTATTTTAAAATATTTTAGTGTATAATTTAGATAGGTGATATTATGCGTGTAATTATTTCGGCAGGTGGTACTGGTGGTCATATTTATCCAGCCTTAGCAATTATTAAAAAAATTCAAGAAAAAGATAAAGATAGTGAAATATTATACATTGGTACTCATAATCGAATGGAAAGTGAGATAATTCCTCAAAATAATATTCCTTATAAAGCTATTGAAATATATGGTTTAAGTAAAAATATTCTTAAAGATTTTAAAAATGTTTATTTACTTTTTAAATCTTATAATAAATGTCTTAAAATAATGGCAGAATTTAAGCCAGATATTGTAATAGGGGTTGGTGGTTATGTAACAATGCCAGTTATAATGGCTGCTAAAAAATTAAAAATTAAAAGTGTAATTCATGAACAAAATTTAATTCCTGGTAAAACTAATAAATTTTTAAGTAGGGGTGTTAATGAAGTATTTATTTCTTTTAAAGAAAGTATTAATTATTTTGCTAAATCTGTAAAATGTGTTTATACTTCCCATCCCGCAGTTGATAATATCAAAAATTTAAAACCAATAAAAAAAGAAAGTTTAGGTCTTACTAAAAATAAAAAATTATTACTTGTAACTTCGGGTTCTCTTGGTAGTAGTAGTATGAATAATAAATTAATTGACTTTTTGAAATCATTATCTACTTCTTCTTTTGAAGTGTTATTTATAACGGGAAAAAGTAATTATCAAGAATTTACTAAAAATAAATTTTCTAAAAATATTAAAGTTATCCCTTATTTAGATAATTTAGCAGGGATCTTAAAATCATGTGATTTAGTTATTGGTCGTTCCGGCGCAGGAATGGTTTTTGAACTTTTAGCATCTAATACTCCATCCATTTTAATTCCTAGTCCTAATGTGGCTAATAATCATCAATATTATAACGCTAAAAATTTGGCCGATCAAAAATTAGCTATTATGATTGAAGAAGATAATTTAGATAGTTTAAAACTTACTAAATTAGTCAAAGAATTAATGGCTAATTCTAAGGAATATACAGAAATGGTTAATAATTTAAGTAAAGTTAAAGTTGAATCTAGTAGTGAGATAATTTATCAAGAAATAAAGGAGTTAGTGGATAATGGATAATTTTGGAGAATTAATTTTAAATGCTTCTTTAAAAAATTATAATACTTATAGAATTGATACAACTACTAAATATTTAATTAAACCAACTAGTAAAGAAAAATTATTAGATTTAGTAAAATATATAAATAAACAAAATATTCCTTATTATATTTTAGGTAAAGGCTCTAATGTTATTTTACCAGATTCACCATTTAGTGGAGTAATTATCAGTTTAGAAAATTTAAATAAAGTAGATATAAATGATAATGAAGTTGAAGCTGAATGTGGAATAGTTTTAAGTATTTTGGCTAATAAATGTATTAATAATAATCTTCAAGGATTTGAATATTTAGCTAATATTCCTGGTACTTTGGGTGGAGCTTTATATGGTAATGCTGGGGTTAAAGAAAGTACTATTTATGATTATCTTACTAGTGTGGAAGTTATTGATAACTTAACATTTAAAACTTTAAATAAAAAAGATATAGATATTGCTTATCGTTATACTTCATTTAAAAAAAGTAAAGCTATTTTAGTTAGTGCTAAATTTAAATTAAATAAACAAGATAAAGAAGAATTACTATCTATTGTTAAGAATAATCGTTTAAAAAGACAAGAATCACAACCACTTGCGGATCCTAATGCTGGTAGTGTTTTTAAAAATCCTCCGGGCTTTTCTGCTGGTAAATTAATAGATGATTGTAATTTAAAAGGATATTCAGTTGGTGATGCCCAAATTTCATTAAAACATGCTAATTTTATAATTAATAAAGGTCATGCTACTAGTCAAGATATTAAAAAGTTAATTAAAATTGTTCAAGAAAAAGTTTTAGAAAAATTTAATATTAATTTAGAATTAGAGCAAATAATCATTGATTGGGAGTAGTTTATGAAAAGTAAAAAGAAAAGAAAATTAAATTTAAAAAGAGTTGGCATTCTTTTTCTAATCTTAATTATAATTGGACTTGGTATTTATCTTGCTTGGAGTTTACCAATAAGAGGTATTGATATCTCAGGAAATAATTATTTAAAAGATAATTATATTATTAATTATTTAGATATTTCAGATAAATCTTTGCTTAAAATTAGTAGCAAAAAAGTTAAACAAAAATTATTAGATTTAGATTTAATTAGTTCTGTAAAAGTTAGAAAAAGTATTTTTGGCAAATTAAAAATTACCATTGTGGAAGATAATGTCCTATTTTATAATTGGAATAATAAAAAATTAGTATTATCTAGTGGTAAAGAAGTAGATTATGATGATGAATTTTTAGGAGTACCAACTCTTATTAATTATGTACCTGATGATATTTATAAAGAATTGGTGGAAAAATTAAATAAAGTTGATCGCGAAACCTTAGCTTTGGTTAGTGAAATTGAATATAGTCGTTCAATGATTAATGATAAAGTAATTGATGATAAAAGATTTTTATTTCGTATGAATGATGGTAATCAAGTATATATTAATACTATTAATATTGAGAAGTTTAATGATTATTTAGAAATATATGATGTTATTGCTAATAAAGAAGGTTATCAAAAAGGCTGCTTATATTTAGATAGTAATAGTGAAAATAATCATTTTAATAATTGTGAAGAACAAAAAGTAGTTATGCCCGGAGATGGAAGTAATGAATAATATGGATAATATTAATTATGATAAAAAACTAGAAGAATTAATCCAAAGTTTAGATTATAAACCTAGAATTTTACTTCATAGTTGTTGTGGTCCTTGTTCATCTTATGTAATTACTTATTTAAAAGATTATTTTGATATAACTATTCTTTATTATAATCCGAATATTGAACCTAAAAGTGAATATGAAAAAAGAAAGAGTGAACAAATTAGGTTAGTTAAAGAATTAAATTTAGATAATGTATCTATTAGAGATATTGATTATGATAATAAAACTTATAGAGAATACATTAAAGGACATGAACAAGATAGAGAAGGTGGTGAAAGATGTCATCTTTGTTACAGGTTAAGATTAGAAAGAACTGCCAAAATAGCCAGTGCTAATAATTATGATTATTTTGGTACTACTTTAACTGTTAGTCCTTATAAAAATGCAAAAATTTTAAATATGCTAGGTGAAAAGTTAGCAAATACATATAATATTAAATGGTTATATAGTGATTTTAAGAAAAAAGATGGTTATAAAAAATCAATTGAACTATCTCGTGAATATAATTTATATCGCCAAGATTATTGTGGTTGTGATTTTAGTAATTATCATAATATAGAAGAATAAAAATTATTTAATAGTGTAAAAAACCAGCGGTATATCGGATGTTTCACCGAATAGACCTACTGGTTTTCTTTTTAGAATATATCATAAATAAAATAAAATTGTCAATAATTAGATTTTTTATTTAGATATAAAATAATAAGCATTTTTTACTTGTATTCAAGCATATAATTTGTTACAATAGGTATGGCTTTAAAAGTCAAATAGACATTAATTTTTAGCCCACGCCGAGTGCTTAAAAAATTAAGTGGTAAGGGTATTAAAAATTAAGAAGAAAAACGAAAGGAAGAGTGATTATTTTATGGCCGTAGTTTCTATGAGTTATTTATTAGAAGCTGGAGTTCATTTTGGTCATCAAACAAAAAGATGGAATCCCAAAATGAAAGAGTATATCTTTACAGCAAGAGAAGATATATATATTATTGACTTGCAAAAAACCCAAGAATTGTTAGAGATATCTTATAATGAAATCAAAACAATTGCTGAAAATGGTGGAAAGTTCTTATTTGTAGGAACTAAAAAACAAGCACAAGATGTTTGTGTTGAAGAAGCTACTAGAAGTAAATCTTTCTATGTAACTGAAAGATGGTTAGGAGGAACACTTACTAATTTCCGTACTATTCGTCGTCGGGTTAAGAGACTTGAAGAAATCGAAAATATGGAAAAAGATGGTAAATTTGAAGTTCTACCTAAAAAAGAAGTTATTGGTTTAAAGAAAGAATATGATAAATTAAATCGTATTTTATGTGGTATTAGAGATATGGATAAATTACCACAAGCTTTAATTGTAGTAGATCCTAAAAAAGAATACAATGCTGTTAAAGAAGCTAGAAAATTAAAAATACCTGTATTTGGTATTGTTGATACTAATGGTGATCCTGATGATGTTGACTATGTAATTCCAGGTAATGATGATGCTGTTAGAAGTATTAAAGTTATGTTAGGTGTTTTAAATAATGCAATTTGTGAAGCAAATGGTCTTGAATTAGTTGATTATATTAGTGAAGAAGATAAAAAAGAAAATTCCAAAGAAGAAACTTCTATGGAAGAATTAATTAAATCAGATAAATTTGATCAAGCTAAAAAAGATGATTCTGTGGAAGAAAATGAAGTTAAAGAAGTAAAGAAAGCTCCTAAAAAAGAAGCAAAAGTTAAAGAAAAAAGTAAAGATGAAGTAAAAGAAGTAGTTGTAGAAAAAAAGGAAGAAAAACCTAAAAAGACTACTAAAAAAGATGCAAAAGAAGATTTAACTAAAAAAACATTAGTTGAATTAAAAGCTATGGCCAAAGATGCTGGCATTAAAGGTTATAGTACTATGAAAAAAGATGAATTAATTGAAAATTTAAAATAATAAAAAGGAGTGAGATTATGGAAATTACAGCAAGTATGGTTAAAGAATTACGCGAAACCTCTGGGGCTGGTATGATGGATTGTAAAAAAGCTTTATCAGAATGTAATGGTAATATGGAAGAAGCAATGAACTATTTAAGAGAAAAAGGAATTGCTAAATCTGCTAAAAAAGAATCTCGTATTGCTGCCGAAGGTCTTGCTAATATCTTTGTCCAAGATAATAAAGCTATTATATTAGAAGTTAATTCAGAAACAGATTTTGTTTCTAAAAATGAAGAGTTTATTAATATGATTAATATTATTGGTAATGCTCTTTTAAAAAGTGATGCTAAAACATTAGAAGAAGCAAATGAAGTTGAGACTGAAAATGGTAAAGTTAAAGATTATATTATTGCTATGGTAGCTAAAATTGGTGAAAAATTATCTTTAAGAAGATTTGAAATAGTTACTAAAAGTGCTGATGAAGTATTTGGTACTTACCTACATATGGGTGGTAAAATTGCAGCTTTAACAGTACTTGAAGGTGCTAATGCTGAGGTAGCCAAAGATGTAGCTATGCAAGCTGCTGCGATGAAACCATTATATTTAGATAGTGAAAGTGTACCAGCAGAAGTTCTAGAAAATGAAAGAAAAGTTCAAAAAGAACTTGCAATGAATGAAGGAAAACCTGCTGAAATTGCTGAAAAAATGGTTGAAGGAAGAATTAAAAAATTCTATAAAGAAATTTGCTTAGTTGAACAACCATTTATTAAAGATGGAGATTTATCAGTAGCTAAATATGTTTCTAATAATGGTGGTAAAGTATTAAAAATGGTTCGTTATGAAGTTGGTGAAGGTATGGAGAAAAGAAATGAAAACTTTGCCGAAGAAGTAATGAATCAAGTTAAAGGTAATTAATATGAAATTTGGACTACAATGTAGTCCTTTTTAATTTGACAAAAACATATATATTATGATATACTAAATATCCTTTGAAAAGGGGGATAAGTATGGAAAAAATTAATTATTATTTAGTACTAGAAAAACGATTAGGTGATTATAATTTAATTGATATTAATAAATTAGATATTTGTCAAAGAATTGTCTCAGTTGATATTGCCGATATCGATAATTTTACTAGGGATTTTACCGAAGAAGAAATAAGAGCTGCTATTACCAGAAGTAATATGGCTCAAAATGATTATTTAGATGGTAAATTAAAAATTGTTAGTGATGTTAAACATAATTTAAGGGTTTTAACTAAGGATGTTTTTACGAGTATAATGGAGTTTCAAACTAATAATAATGAAATAGAGCAAAATTTAAAAAATAAATTATTTGGTTTATATAAAAAATTAGTTGAAAGTAATTTTAATGATAGAGATTTTATTAAAGGTTTACTAGAAAGATTTAAAAATGCCTTAAAAAACAATAATAAATATGAAATTTTTAATATTTTAGCTGAACTTCCATATAATCGTAGTCGTAGTATTTATATGAAAATTTATAGTGAAATTAATCCAGAAGTAGAAATTTCAGAGAATAAACAAGAAATTCAAAATAGAGAAAAAAGTATTGAATTTAGTGGATATCATGCTAAAAGAAGCCAAGAAAATCAAAGAATATTAGAAAAATTAAATGATGTAGCATAGTCATTTAATTTTTTTTGCGTTATAATGAAGTTATGAAAATAGATGAAGCAATAGAAAAATTTTTAGAATATTTAAATAAAGAATTGAATTATGCCAAGATGACTATAATTGACTATGAAAGTGATTTAAAAATATATAAAGATTACTTAGAAGTTAATAAAATAAATTATTTAAATATTAATAAAGAAAATATAATGAATTTTTTAAAATATTTAGATAAATTAAAATATACTAATAAAACAATTTCAAGACATTTAAGTACTTTAAGAAGTTTTTATAATTATTTAGTTGAAATAAAACTTTTAGAAAATAATATTTTTAAAAGAATTAGAAATCCCAAAGTAGCTAAAAAATTACCTAATTATTTAAATATTTTAGAAATTGAAGAAATAATGGATAAATTAGAAGAAAATAGTAAAGAAAATATAAGAGATAAATGTTTATTTGAACTTTTTTATGCCACGGGTATAAGAGTTAGTGAAGCTAGTGATATTAAATTAAAAGATATTGATATGAATACATTTTCCATTAGAATATTTGGTAAAGGCAGTAAAGAAAGAATAGTTTATTTTGGTGATTGTGCCCAAGATTTAATTAATAAATAT
The DNA here is from genome assembly GCA_947627385.1 of uncultured Bacilli bacterium. Lineage (GTDB taxonomy): Bacteria > Bacillota_I > Bacilli_A > RF39 > UBA660 > SIG200. The sequence continues at coordinate 4,829 of CANQVV010000028.1, read as the reverse complement.
TTAAATGTCCGAAATGAATTTTTGAAAAATCAAGAAAATGATTATTTATTTTTAAATAAAATGGGTAATAAATTACAAAGAGGAAGTATTGAATATATAATTAATAAAATAGAAAAAAAGTTAACTAATAAACATAAAATAACGCCCCATACTTTAAGACATACTTTTGCAACTCATCTTTTAGATAATGGTGCTGATTTAAGAAGCGTTCAAGAATTGCTTGGTCATGAAAGTCTTAATACCACTGAAATATATACCCATGTCAGTAATGAAAGATTACGGGCGGCATATAATAAATATCATCCTGATAAAAATCGTAAATGAAATGTCAAAAATCAATTTATTTTCAAAATTGATTTTTTTATTTATGATAAAATAATATATAGGAGGATTTTTAAAATGGCAAAAAAATATGTTTATTTATTTAGTGAAGGTAATAAAGACATGAAAGAATTACTTGGTGGAAAAGGAGCCAATTTAGCTGAAATGACTAATTTAGGATTACCTATTCCCCAAGGTTTTACAATAACAACCGAAGCATGTACTGATTATTACAATAATAATAAAACAATTAGTGAAGAAGTTATTACAGAAATAATGGCTTCTTTAAAAAAATTAGAAGAAATAGAAGGAAAAAAATTTGGTGATAAAGAACATCCTTTATTAGTTTCTGTTAGAAGTGGTGCCAGAGCATCAATGCCTGGTATGATGGATACAATTCTTAATTTAGGTCTTAATGATGAATCAGTTGAAGGTTTTGCAAAATCTAGTAATAATCCTAGATTTGCTTACGATTCTTATCGTCGTTTCATTCAAATGTATTCTGATGTTGTAATGGAAGTACCAAAATCATTTTTTGAAAAAATTATTGATGAACTCAAAAATGAAAAAGGTGTTAAGTATGATACTGAACTAACAACAGATGATTTAAAAGAATTAGTTAAAAGATTTAAAAAAGTTTATAGTGATAATATGAACGGAGAAGAATTTCCCCAAGATGTTAAAGAACAACTTATTGGAGCAGTTAAAGCGGTTTTCCGTTCTTGGGATAATCCAAGAGCTATTGTTTATCGTAGAATGAATGATATACCTGGTGATTGGGGAACAGCGGTAAATATTCAAGCTATGGTTTTTGGTAATATGGGTGAAACATCTGGAACTGGTGTAGCCTTTACAAGAAACCCTGCTACTGGTGAAAAGGGTATTTACGGAGAATATTTAATTAATGCCCAAGGTGAAGATGTTGTGGCAGGTGTTAGAACTCCGCAACCGATTACCAAATTAGAAAGTGATTTGCCAGAATGTTATAATGAATTTATGAAACTTGCTCAAAAATTAGAAAATCATTATAAAGATATGCAAGATATGGAATTTACAATTGAAAATGGTAAATTATATTTTTTACAAACTAGAAATGGTAAAAGGACAGCTTATGCTGCGATTAAGATTGCCTGTGATTTAGTTGATGAAGGTATGATTACACCTGAGGAAGCTGTTTTAAGAATTGATGCTAAAAGTTTAGATCAATTACTTCATCCTACTTTTGAGCAAGATGCTTTAAAAAAGGCAGAATGCGTAGGAGAAGGATTACCAGCATCTCCGGGTGCTGCTGCTGGTAAAATAGTCTTTACTGCCGAGGATGCTAAGGTCCAAGGCAAAGGTGGTAAAGGTGAAAGAGTAGTTTTAGTACGTTTAGAGACTACTCCGGAAGATATTGAAGGAATGGTAGCTAGTCAAGGTATATTAACTGTTCGTGGTGGTAGAACTAGTCATGCCGCAGTTGTAGCCAGAGGTATGGGTACTTGTTGTGTTGCCGGCTGTGGTGATATAAAAATTAATGAAGAAAAGAAAGAATTTGAATTAGGTGGCCATACATTCCATGAAGGTGATTATATTTCCCTAGATGGTAATACTGGTAAAATTTATAATGCCGATATTAAAACCAAAGAAGCCGAAGTTGCCGGTGATTTTGGCCGGATTATGGCTTGGGCTGATAAATATCGTAAATTAGGTGTACGTACAAATGCTGACAATCCAAGAGATACTTTAAGAGCTATTGAATTAGGTGCTGAGGGAATTGGTTTATGTCGAACAGAGCATATGTTCTTTGAAAGTGATAGAATTCCTAAAATTAGAAAAATGATTTTAGCTAATACTGTTGAAGAAAGAGAAAAAGCCTTAAATGAGTTAATTCCATTCCAAAAAAATGATTTTAAAGCAATGTATAAAGAATTAAAAGGATTACCAATGACTGTTCGTTATTTAGATCCTCCTCTACATGAATTTTTACCAACAACTGATGAAGAAATCAAAGAATTAGCACATGATATGGGAGTAACTGAGGAAGATATCAAAAATAAATGTACTGAGTTACATGAATTTAATCCAATGATGGGACATCGTGGTTGTCGTTTAGCTGTTACTTATCCTGAAATTGCTAAAATGCAAACTAGAGCTTTAATCGAAGCAGCTATTGAAGTAAAAGAAGAAGATGGTTATGATATAGTACCAGAAATTATGATACCATTAGTTGGTGAATTAAAAGAATTAAAATTTGTTAAAGATATTGTTGTAGAAACTGCTGAATTAGTAAAATCAGAGAAAAATAGTGATATAAATTATCATATTGGTACAATGATTGAAATTCCAAGAGCAGCTCTTACTGCGGATAAAATTGCCGAAGAAGCTGAATTCTTCTCATTTGGTACTAATGATTTAACCCAAATGACATTTGGCTTTTCAAGAGATGATGCTGGTAAATTTTTAGATAGTTATTATCAAAATAAAATTTATGAAATTGATCCATTTGCTAAACTTGATCAAGTAGGAGTTGGCCAACTTGTCGAGATGGCTGCTGAAAAAGGAAGAAGTGTTAGAAAAGATTTAAAATTAGGTATTTGTGGTGAACATGGTGGTGAGCCATCAAGTATAGAATTTTGCCATAAAGTAGGACTTAATTATGTATCTTGCTCTCCATATCGAGTACCTATTGCTCGTTTAGCTGCTGCTCAAGCTGCCATACGTGAAAAGGAGAACAAATAGTCCGTAAAGGCGTTCTACATTTATTCAAATAATTACTTATAATAATGATGTTATAAGATTTTATGGAGATTAGAGTTAAAATTAAGTGACTCAAAAAAATAATTATATAAATTCAATTTAGACTGAGATTTTAAATAATCTTGGTCTTTTTTTGGTAAAAAATGTGCTTTTTGCGACAAATTTAAGGAGGTGAAAAAATGCGATAAATAATTTTTTAATTCAATCTAAATAAGTTATGATAATGATGTCTTAGTTTTTGTCTTAAAAAATATTTAATGTAAAAGAGAGGAGATTATTAAAAATGAGAAGAATATGTTTTAGACATGAATTAGATGATTTAACACAAGGAGCAAGAATTGCATTTATAAGGCAGTTTATAGGATTAACACAAGAAGAAGTAGCGGAAAAGTTAGGGATGAAAAAGGAAAATAAGAGAAGAGGAATGGCAAGATATGAAAGTGGTGAAAGAGTTCCCAAAGAAGATAGACTTTTAGAAATAGCTAATATACTAAATGTTAATATTAATTGTATTCGAAAATATAACTTTGACAGATCTGAAGATATAATTTATTTCCTATTATGGTTAGAAGAGTTATTTCCTAAAATGAATATAGATTTTTCAATTTCAGAATACTTTCGTAATGATAGAGATAATTTGATTTTAAAATTTATGGAAGAATGGGAAAAAATGAAAAATTTAAGAGATTCAAGAGAATTGTCTTATGAAAAATATCTTGAATGGAAGCTTAACTATGAATTGAAAGAAGGAGAATAGATGAAAGAAATAATAAAAATAGATTTAAGGATGATAGATTCTTTTAAAAATCATCCTTTTAGAGTAGAAAAAGATGAATCATTAAATGAATTAAGAAATAGCATTAAAGAAAATGGATTGTTAAATCCACTAGTGGTAAGAAGAAAAGAAAACGGAAGATTTGAAATGATATCAGGCCATAGAAGAAAATTAGCATTAGAACTAAATGGAATTCATGAGGCTGATTGTTATATTGAAGAATTAAATGATGATGAAGCTACTATTTACATGGTAGATTCTAATATTTATCGAAATAAAATTTTACCATCAGAAAAAGCATTTGCTTATAAAATGAAATTAGAGGCAATTAAACATCAAGGAAAAAAAACACTTCTACACAAGATGGGCAGAAGTTAACATCAATCGAATTAATATCCAAAGTTAGTGGAGAATCACGAGAACAAGTACGAAGGTATATAAGACTGACTTATTTAATACCTGAACTACTAAAAATTGTTGATGATACGGTTATTTATGATAAGAGAAGTATTTTAACTTTAGGAATAACTACTGCTGTTGAACTCTCTTATCTAGCAAAAGATGCTCAAGAATTAGTATATTTTACAATTACTTATGAAGAAGTTACACCAAGTTATGCTCAAGCCTTAAAAATTAGAAAAATAAGTGAAAAGAAAAAATTAACTTTTGATATGGTCGAAAATATATTGCTAGAGAAAAAAGGAAACCAAAATGACAAAATTTCATTTAATAAAGAAAAAATAGAATCGGTGTTACCAAAAGAATTATTGAAAAGAGATAAAAGGTATATTGAGCAATATATAATAGAAGCAATTAAAAGATATAACGAAATAAATAAATATATAATATAAAGTAGTTAAATGAAAAAAAGTATTTATTTTATGATAAAATTAAATTAAGCAATTATTAAATTATTTTATTTAGAAAGACTCTTATAATAAAAACTAGATAAGTCAAGTAATACAAAATTTGATAAAATTAATCTAGGAGGATG
>CANQVV010000027.1 GCA_947627385.1 uncultured Bacilli bacterium | reverse complement strand
AAGGAGTTTTTATTTTCAACTCATCGCTAAAGCTTTACTGAACCCCTAGCCTAGCTAGGGGTTTTCTCATACAAAAAAAGTTGCAATAAGCAACTTTATTCAATATCAATATATTTCTTTTGTGATATTTCTTTTGTTTCTTCTTTTTTAGGAACTTCCAATCTTAAAGTACCATTTTTAAATGATGCTTTAATATCTTCGGCTTCTAGTTCATCACCAACATAGAAACTACGAGAACATTCACCAAAATATCTTTCACGACGGACAAATTTGCCATGTTCTTTTTCTTCTTTTTTAGAATTCATTGTAGCAGAAACATTTAAATAACCATTTTCAACATCAATCTTGATATCTTCTTTTTCATAGCCAGGTAAATCAATTAAAATGCAATAATCTTTATCGTTTTCTTTAATATCAGTACGCATTATTTTTGATTCGTGACTATCAAAGAATGGATCATTAAATAACTCCTCCCATAAATCAAATGAATTTCTTCTTGGTATCATCATCATATTATCAATCTTCCTTTCAGTATGTGTTGTTGCCCAAAAGGGTTAGCACTTATATAATTATAATACCCATAAAAGACTCTTTTATGCCTTTTACGTTTTTAATTATAACACAATATTTAGCACTTGTAAATAGTGAGTGCTAATTTTTTTAAATTTATTAATTATTAAGCTTATACCACAAAAGTAAATTAGATTTATCTAAGGGATTAGGTATATTTGTATAATTCGTTTTAATTTCTGTTTCACTTAATGCTCGATCAAATACTAATACATCTGTAAAAATAGCATTAGAGAACCCTCCTACTCCATATCTTACACCATAAGAAGTTCGATATTTTCCAGTTTCCGCCCAAGCAGGATTACCACCTATTATAAACGGAACAGATACAATCCTAACGTTACCACTAGCATCAATCTCCTCAAACAAAGTACCATTTATATACATTGCTAATTTACTACCATTATAGACCATAATTATTGTATAATAATCAGTTGTATTGTAATTAAAAGGATTAGAAAAACTATAATATCCTACCCAAGATGGACCCAATGCATCTCCAAACGTGCCATTAATCAATGAAATACTAATCCCACCACCTTCTGTATTTCCAAAAATATAACTTCCATCAATAATTTTTAAACGTGCTATTAATGTACTTTTATCTTTAAAATCATAATAAGAAAGGCCAGCATCTATAAATTTGTTATTACTAGTCATAATACCATCACTGACAAATTCGGCTCCATAATTTATTCCTACATTACCATTACCACTTAAATCTTCTATTATTGTCTCTCCTACATTGGTTATGACACTTATAGCACTTTTAAATGTTTGACCTTTGGTACTATTATCATAGGTTGCTGTATGAGATGCTCCACTTTTCTCTACTCCTGTCGATAAATCATACATTGCTGTATCTCCTTCATAATAATCTACCCATAAATATATTTTATAAGTATTGGTTGTATTTCCTTCAATACTTGTTCCATCTATTACATAACTTTCTCTATTATTATATGAACTAGTGGCACTTTTACTATCTAATTCTTTATTTAATAATTCTGATGTTGTATTTCCTGTGGGTAACATTTGTAAACTAGTTAAATAATTGGGTTTCTTCCAAACTACTTCACTTTCTGTACCTATCTTTTTCTTAACTTGATATCTTATTTTACTACTTGCTATACTACTTTCTCCACTTTTTGTTAATGTTGTTAAGATTAACGAATAACTTACTTTATTACTACAATTATTTTTTACTTGTACTTCAACGGGATTGGTTATTGTTGATGTAGCATAACTATCTGTTACTGGATAATTAAATGGCAAACTAATATTACCACTACTATCATTGGCTATACTTATATCTATACAATCGGTTGTTGTTGTTATAGTTGAATTAGCTATACTTCCTGTTACATTTACTTGAAAATAGGCATATGTACTTGTTACTGTTACTATTATTAATAATACTACAAACATTACTGCATACATTAGATATTTTTTGTTACTTTCTTTCATACTCACAATACTCCTCTTTTTATTATGGATAATTATTACTTTTTAATGTATATCTATATACTTTATTTTATCACATTTAGCGTATTTATGTATACATCATTTTTTCTATTTTGTTATATTATGTAAATAATTTTTGTTATTAACTTCCATATTATACAATCCTTCCTATTTTATAAGATAATTATATAATACCCCCCCCAGTGTCAAGATTTCATTTTATTTTTGTTGATAACTTATTGATAACTTATACGTAAAAAAAGAAGTTAAGTAATTAACTTCCAAAAGGCACAACACCACTTAATGTAAAATGTTCAAAAATATATTTCATATCATCATTAACTAATTCTTTATATTTATTATTAAAATAGAAAGTAAATTTTTGCTTTTCTTTTAAAATACTTTTAGTTTCTTCATCAATTACTCTGGTAATAACAACTTCTTCTTGATCATTTTTAATAGTAAGTTCTACATTATAAGTACCATCATTATTAACATTTAAAATATTTATTTTATCAATAGTATATACTTTTTCAAATTCAGTATCTTGAATAAAATTTTTACCACACATACCATTTTTAAAAGCTTCGGTAGTATTAATATCATTTTTAGCAAAATAAATATCTTTATTACCTTTTTCCGTATTACATTTTATAATTGTTAAGTTTTGTTTAAATAATTCATTATTTTTATTAGTTTGATAAATTATAGTACCACCATCATATAATTTTTTTATTTGCTTAATATTTTTACCAAAACTTGCAAATAAACTATCTATACTATTATAATTTTTTAAATATTCACTTAAATAAATAACATTATCATTATTTAATAATTCTACTTCATTAATATTATATAAATAGATTTTACTATTAAGAAATGTACTATATTCTTTGGTAATATTTTCATCAATAACTATTCCCTTAACTTCTTCACAAGATTTACTTGTAAAAAATAATTTGCCTAGAAATAAGCCCATAGTAAGACCAATTATAATAAATAATATTACAAATAATATTTTTTTAGCTTTTTGATATGTTTTTGTATCTTTTTCTTTTTTCATCATTTACTTCTTTCTATTATGTAAATATATAAGTAAACCTTTTAATAAATCTTTACCTTCTTCTTCTAAATCTAAATCATCTATTTCTAAAATGGCATTGCTATATAATTCTTCTAAATAACTAAGAGCATAATCATAACTACCACTAATCTTTAATAAATGACGAACTTTATTTAAATCTTTATCATTAATTATTTTATTACCATATATTTTTAAAAATTCCTCTTTATATGGCGTATTAATTATATAAGTATAAAGAATAGTTTGTTTAAATTCTGAAATATCAGAAGTATTTGATTTACCAGTTTTTTTCTTATCACCAAATATTCCTAAAATATCATCTTTTATTTGAAAAGATATTCCTATTTTATCTAAAACATTTTGCAATTTTTCATCTATTTTTTTACCACCTAGTAAATAACCTAAGGCAAATGGTCCAATAATAGTATAAAAACTGGTTTTTAAATGATATATATTTAAAATATCTTGCTCTGCTGGCTTTACAATATCATATTTGCCATAAAAAGGTAGGGCTACATCAATTATTTCACCTTCAATAGTTTTAGTTACTATATCATTATATTCAATTAAAATATCAGCTAAATGAGGATTAGTAGCATAATTTTTAACAATTAGTTTATTAGCTTCAAAAAAACCATAATCACCAGCACAAATACCAAGAGAATTAGCTAGTTTTAAGACATCTTCATGATATGTAGCATCATTACTTAAATCAAGATATTTTCGACAAATTCTTCTTGGAATTGTTTCTTTTTCTCTTCTAATTTTAGCATTATCAATTATATCATCATGAATTAAAATAGCAGTTTGAAACATCTCATAAGCATATGCTAAATTTAAATATTCTAAATCATTTTGCTTAGAGCTTAAAAAATAACCTAAGGCAATTAAAATACCTCTTATATATTTACCATCTTGATTTAAATCTTTAAAGTCATTAATTAAATTTAAAACTGCATCATGATTACTAACACAAGATAATGAATCATTAATATTTTTTTGACCACTTTTTAATTGTTGATATACCTTTTTATAAAATAATAAAAATTCTATTATATATTTATAATTATAGATTTCTTTTATTGGAGTAGATGCTCCACCTGTTAAACCAATATTTTTATTTTCATCAATATCATTTCTTAATATAAAATCACTTAAAACTTTGATATCTGAAAATTTATAAGTTTCAACATATTCACTTACGTTTTGTCTAATTACTTCGGTATTACTACTATCACGGCCACCAATAACAAACATTAAATCCATTTTTTTAGCTAGTTCAATACTGCTTTCCATAATATTTTTAACAGCATGACAGCAAGCATTATATACCTCTATTTTATCTTGACCAAATTTATTTTTTATAAGTTGTACTATTTCCGTAAACATGGTTGGATCAATAGTAGTTTGACAAGTAACAAATATTTTATCACTTTTACATTTTAAATCGACAACATCAACTTGATTTCCAATTATAAATCCTTTATTATCACACCATCCATTGCTACCAATTACCTCTGGATGCAAAGAATCACCAACAATTACTATTTCATAGCCAGCATTATATTTTTCAAGTATTTTCTCATGAATTTTTTGCACTTTAATACAAGTAGCATCCACATATTCTATATTATTTTCTTTTAAATAATCATATGTACTTTTACTCTCACCATGTGCTCTTATAATAAGAATATCATCACTATTAACTTCACTTAAATCATTGATAGTTTCAATTCCCATCTTTTTAAATTCTTCAATAACAGCATCATTATGTAGAATTTCTTTATAAATACATATCCTTTTGGGATTATCTTTTTTTTCTTCCCTTTCATAAATTTCATAAACATTATTTAAAGCCCTAGTTGAGCCTTCACATGTTCCACATATATCTGGTAGATAAATCATTTAAAAACCTCCATTTGAAAAAAAGAAATAGAAACTATTTCTTAAAAACTGTCAATATTAATCTTTACTTTGGGCATATTATTAATTGCCGCAAAAGCTTGAATCATTGTTCTAATAGATGTTGACATTTTGCCATTTTTACCGATAACTCGGCCCATATCAGATTCTGGAACTAATATTTCTAAAATTGTTATATCATCATCAGCTTCAAATTCTGACACTTTTACAAGTTCTGGTTCTTTAACAATACTTTTTACTAAATATTCGGCAAACTCTACTACATTCATATTATAACCTTTCTAATTTTTCTTCTTTTTTAAATCGTTATATTTAGCCATAATTCCTGATGCAGATAAAATATTTCTAACTGTATCGGTAGGTTCAGCCCCGTTTTGTAACCATTTTAATGCTTTTTCTTCATCAAGTGTTACTTTATCTTTTCCTTTAATTGGATCATAAGTACCAACGTTTTCAATAAAACGACCATCTCTTGGTGAATGTGAATCAGCAGCTACTATTCTATAAAATGGTTTTTGCTTAGAACCCATTCTTTTTAATCTTAATTTAACAGCCATAATGTGCCTCCTTTTTTACTACCATTAGTATAACATTTCATATAAAAGGTGTCAACAAAAAATGTTGACACTATTTATTATCATCAACTATTTCTGTTTCTAAATAATTTTCATCAACTTTATCTATTTCCTCATCCAATTCTTCATCTAATAATTCTTCATAATCATCATCTAAATCTTCCACAGAAATTTTAACTTTGGTATTACCAACTATTTCTACTCCTAATTCTTTTTCAATATCTAAATCAACAACGCCATTATGAATATCTACCTTAGTAACTGTTGGTTGTTTTAAACTTCTAACAATAATTTCTGAATTATTATCTAGTACAGTATCATTTTTAAGTGGGACATTCATTTTATCAGTATAGTTAAATCTTTTAGTACTAACTGCTGTTTTAGTATCATTATCATAGGAATACCAAACATTAACATCAAAGGCACCATTGATTAAAACACTGCCATTATGATTAGTACCATTAAAAGTGTTATTGATTACCCAACAACCAAGTACTGTATCTGGTCTTTCTTCGGTTTCAATAGAAAATTTATTATTACTTGTTTTTTTAGCTTTACCAATCACTGCTTTTGTTACAATTTCTCTAAAATTAGACAAATTAATCACTCCCTAATTTAATGTATGCAAAATGATTAAAAAAAGCACTAAAAATTTATTTATTTTAAAATTAAGATACTTTATAATATTTTTTAGGTGATTTTAATGGATATAGATAAAATATTAAACGCTAATATTGATAATAATTATAAATTATTTCAACAAAAAATATGTTGTACTAAATATCCTATTTTGGGAATTAAAATCCCTTTATTAAGAAAAATTGCCACTAATTTACTAAAAAAATATAATTATCAAGATATTTTAAATAATTTAACTAATAATTCTTATGAAGAAGTAATGTTAAAAGGATTAATTATTGCTAATTGTTCAATAGATTATGAAAAAAAATTAACATTAATTAAAAATTTTTTACCCTTAATTGATAATTGGGCAATTTGTGATATTTTTGTGGGAGAATTAAAATTTATTAAAAATAACACGGCTAAATTTTTAAAATTTTTAAAGCCATTATTTAATTCTAAGAAAGAATATACTTTAAGATTTGCGATTGTTAGTTTACTTAATTATTATATTAATGATGAATATATTGATTTAGTATTAAATAAATGTTTAGAAATAAAAAGTGATTATTATTATGTTAAAATGGCTATAAGTTGGACATTATCTATTTCTTTTACTAAATATTTTGCTAAAACTTTAAAATTTATGCAAGATCATCAAAATGAATTTGATAAATGGACTTACAATAAAGCTTTACAAAAAGCAAAAGAAAGTTTACAAATAGATAATGAAAAGAAAATAATTTTACAAAAAGCAAAAATTAAATAATTAATTTTTTATTTTTACTATTTTCTAATTCTTTTAAACTTTTAGTTGGTGTTTCTAAATCTTCTGGCATAGTTCCACCAAGTTCTTTAATCGTTTCTCTTATTTTTTTACCAACTTCATAATGAGTTTTATTAGCAGCATTTTCATTATCAATGTTATCTCTTTTTAGTTTTTGTTCTGTTTGAACTATTCTAAATAAATTATCTGCTAATTCTTCACTTCCCATATTGTCTAAAATATCTTCTCGGTATCTTAATCCTTTTCTCTTAGCAATATCATTTGCCGTTTCTCCATTATATAACCCTTTATAACCTGCATTATGAAATTTATCGAAATTTTTTACTCCGGCTTTCTTAGCAGTTTGATTTAAAGAAAAATTACCCTTTCTAGTTAAATCTCTTTGATAAAATCTTTTTTCATCTTCTGACAATTTACTATATTCTTTTTCAGTCAATTCCATTTTTCTTGTTTGAATAGCAAAATAAGTTTGACCTAGTGCAACGATTTCTTTTCTAGCATCTGCATTTTGTACGATTAAGTAACAAGCATATCTTGACAACTTGTAATCATTTTGTTTTCTTTTAGCGCCAGAACCAATACTAACCATTTTCCCCACTTGGGGAAAATGGTCATCAACAATGTTATTGCTTTTTTCACATGCAACTTTTGCATTATTAATAACATTATTAAATTTTTCCCATTTTTTATAGTTTAGTGCTAGCATTAATTCTCTGGCAAGCCAGTATTCATTTCCATATTCATCAATGTGTTTAATATCTTCAAATGTTCTTTCATTATATTCAATTAAATTATTTTTCATAAAATTTTTTCCTTTCTTTTTTATACTTTGAATAAAAACAATTTTACTTTAATATTTCTTCATCAGTTTTATCGGTTTCTGGTATCAAAAATGTGATAATTAAATCTCAATTAATTGTTATTTATTTTAAAATTCTAACTTCTATATACATAAAAAATTTTCCTCCCTCTACTTATATTATTAGCTTTTTTTCTCTGATTTCCTTTTTTTATGCAAAATTTTATCTTAATATTTTCTTAAATTTGACAATTAATTTATTTCTTAAATAGACTTTAAATTTTATGTTTGCTATAATTTAGATGGTGATATTATGGAATGTTTATTTTGCAAAATAATAAATGGTGAAATACCAACTTTAAAATTATATGAAGATGATCAAGTAATGGTAATTATGGATGCTTATCCTAATGTTGATGGTCATACATTAATTATTCCTAAAAAGCATTATGATACTTTAATGGATATACCTGATGATTTAGTAGTTCATATTAATGAAATTGCTAAAAAATTTATTCCTCATATTATGGAAAGATTAAATGTTAAAGAATTAAGTGTTCATGTCAATTATGGTAATTCTCAAAAAATAAAACACTATCATATGCATTTATTACCTAATTTTGGTACAAGGCCAATTAAAGATGCCAAAGATGTCTATGAGGTATTAAAATAATATGGCTAAAATGAAAAAGAAAGCCAAAAGAACCATTAGTTTAATACTAATTTTAGCAGTTATTCTAATTGGTTTTATTGGCTATAAATATATTTTTAAAGGCAATAATAAAATCAAAGATTCAATTGATAAAATAATTGAACCGGAAAATCCTATTAAAACTTATAAAGCTAAATTAATTGCCACTGGTGATGGTTTAGTCCACTCTCCAATCTATAACGCAGCTTATAATAATGGTACTTATGATTTTAGTAATATGTTGACTTATACCAAAGAAAAATTAAAAGATTATGATATTAAATATTATAATCAAGAAACTGTTTTTGATGATTCAGTTAGTTATGGCAGTTTCCCTAGATTTAATACTCCATCAGCATTTGGTCAAAATATGCTTGATGCTGGTTTTAACTTAGTATCACTGGCTACTAATCACTCTATGGATATGGGAAATGATTCAGCTAAAAGAAGTGCTGCTTGGTGGGAAGGCAAAGATAAAATTTTAGCAACTGGGATGGCTTCAACTCCGGAAAAAAGAAATGAACATAAAATTATGACCGCAAATGGGATAACTTATACAATGCTTTCTTATACATATGGCACTAATGGAATACCAGTTAAAGAAGATTACACAGTTAATTTATTTGACGAAGAAAAAGTTAAAGCTGATATTGCGGCCGTTCGTGATAAAGTTGATGTTTTAATCGTGGCTATGCATTGGGGAACAGAATATTTACAAGATGCTACAACTACTCAAAGAGAACAAGCTAATTTTTTAGCTGATAATGGTGTAGATATCATTTTAGGTACTCACTCTCATTGCATTGAACCTTGGGAATGGATTGATGACACAGTAGTTTTTTATTCCTTTGGTAATTTCATTTCTAATCAAATGGGAGCCGAAGAAGCAAGAGTTCGTAAAGTTGGTGTCATTGGAATGTTTGCTACCCTTGATATAACTAAAACTGTGGATACCGAAAAAAATACTACTGATATTAAAATCGATAACATCGGGGCTGATTTAAATTTTACTTATCGTTATTATAATAGTAATATTGGTAAAAATGATTATCTAGTAATTCCTTTTAGTAAAATGGAAAGTAAATACCTAAATAATTATGAATCGGTTTATAATGAATTTAGTGCAGTTTTAAAAAAATATGATGATAGCATTAAAATTGAACCTTTACCAGATATACCTGCAAATTAAAAAAATAGTCAAAATGACTATTTTTTTAATTTAAGAGAAACCCTTTTTGGTACTTCTCTATCTAGTTTATAATAATCAAATAATTTACTTGCTACTTGGGTAAATATTTTACTTTCATCAACAAGTAATTGTTCTTTTTTATTCATAGCATAAATAAATTGATCATTTTGTAAAATTTCAACTTTTTTATCTCCTAAAACAACTAACATACTTCTTAAAAGTATTTCCGAAACTAAAAAATAATATTCTTTTCTTAAATTATCTTTACCATAAGATATAATATAATTCATCAAATATTTAACATATAAAGTACTAAATTGTTTTTCTTTAATTCTATCTTCATCTATATCACTTAATTGTAAAATAGAAGTTATAGCATCAGTTGTTAAATATACATCTGGGCTTATTTCGTAATCATTTTGAATTAAATCTTCTAAAACAAAATCAAAAACAAGGGCACAATTATATTTTATATTTAATAGTAATGAAGATGCATTGGCATTTCTAGCATAACTATGATATATATTTAAAACTATATTTATAAAATCTTTGATAATATTATCCTCTAATTCAATAAATTTTACATAATCATTAACAATTTTCTTTCTTTGAGAACTTTCTGGTATTTCCATTGCTTTTTGAACATTATTTTGAGAAATCAGATCAATTACTTTACGATAAATTGCTAATTTAGCTAATTTTTCTTTATCATCATCTATTATTTGAGCAAGTGCGTAATCTAAGTGACTTCCTTCTCGATCAGGAAAAACTATTTGATCTAACAATTGTTTTAGCAAATCTCGATTATTTTCATACTTGGCATATATTATATTTTCTTGTTCAATTGTACTTTTAATATTATCTATTATTTCTTGGGCTTCTGGACTATCAAGAGAACCCATCCAATCTAAAACTTTTAATTTTTCATGACATTTATAAATATACAATCTTAAATTCATTAAAGCTTCTATATCATCCATTATAACACCCCTTTGCCAAATTGCTTAATATGTTAACATAATTAACTACTTTTGTCAATAAAATAAAAAGTCACACTTTTGTCAAAAAAATAAAAAGAAGCCTACGCTTCCCTTTTAAAAAACAAAACTTCCACCTAAAATTATAGCAAGTAATATATATAATATTAATACTATAAAAAAGTAGTTGTAAGCATTATTATTGTTATTTCCTTGATTACCATTTTGGCAACCATTTGAACAAGCCATAAATTACCTCCTTAAAAAATTTAAATTAAATATATGCTCCTACAATTATGATAAGTAAAATAAATAATACTAAAATAATAGCAGCACCTATTCCGTTATTTCCGCAGTTCATAGTTCACTCCTCCTTTATGTCTTTTCATTTATAATTTATGGTTAATATTTTGAAGTGTGAGTGCTTAACTCATTGTAATTATTTATAAGCTTTGTTATAATAATCATTGGGAGGAAAAGATGAAAAAAAGTTTATTATTATGTTTAATTTGTCTACTTACTTTATGCGGATGTGGCAAAATACCTACTTTAAAAAACGGTGAAGAAGTAATTATAAGTTTTGATAAAGATGGTAAAAAACATGAAATAAGTGTTGATGAATTATACAACGAATTAAAAACAAGTTATGGTCTTCAAACTACTATTAAGCTAATTGATGATTATGTCTTAGAAACTGAATTTAAAGATTATATCAATGATGCTAATGAACAAGCAGATAGTTATGTTGAAATGATGAAACAAAATATGGGAGGTGAAGATAAATTACTTGAAGCCTTGCAAGAAGGTGGTTATTCTTCAATCGAAGCTTATCATGAAATTTTATATACTACTATGATGCAAGCTCATGCCTTAGAAGAATATGCTAAATTACAAGTAAGTGATAAAGAAATCGAAACATATTATAATGACAAGACCAACGGTGATGTTGAAGTTTATCAAATTTTAATTACACCTGATGTAAAAGATAGTATGAATTCTGATGAGAAAAAAGCCGAAGAAGATAAAGCAATGAAATTAGCCAAAGATATTATTACTGAACTTGATAAAGCCGAAGATAAATTAGCCACATTTAAAGAATTAGTTAAAAAATATTCTAAGGATGAAACTTCTAAAGCCAAAGATGGCAACTTAGGTTATATCAATTACAATCAATTAGGTAGTGAATATGATGAATTACTTGATGAAGCTTATAAACTAAAAGATGGCAATTATAGTAAAAATGTCATTACTACTGAACTTGGTTATCATGTTATTTATCGTAGTGCATCCAAAGAAAAAGCTAAACTTGAAGACTTAAAAAGTTCTATTCTTGATACTCTTGCTGAGGAAAAAATTCAAAGCAATAGTAAAATGTCTGTAGAAGCTTTAAAATACTATCGTGAATTATATAATACTAAAATAATTGATAGTGATATTGAAAGATTATATGGTATTTATTTAAATAACTTAGCTAATCAAAATACTGATGATACTAATAATTAAATAAAATAAAAAAATTGGCTTACATAAGTCAATTTTTTTATTGCTATAATTTAGCTATTGTTTTTAAAAATTCTTTACTCTTTAAATATAATCCCGTATAATCTTCATAAAAACTATTTAAAAAAAGATTAATTTCTTTTATAACATCTTCTTTTAAAGATAATTTAGAAATACTTTTAATATCTACTAAGTAATACATATTAATAACTTTAACTAAGCTAATAGGTACAATTCTCTCATTAGTATAACAATTTTTACAAATAAGTCCTCCCTTTTCACTAGATAAAGTTACAATATCTTTTTTACTACCACAAGATATACAACTAGTAAGATTAAGACCTACTCCTAAATAATCTAATAATTTAACTTCTAAAATATTAGTAATAACAACTGGATTTAATCCTTCTTCTATCTTTAAAATAGCATTGATAAAATCATCATAAATACTTTCTTCATTACTCTTTAATTGTTTATATACTTGTAATACTAAATCACTTAAATAAGAGATATAACTGATTAATAAAATATCACTTTTAATTTTTTTTAAAGGATTAATAATATCAACATTAACTAAAATCGATAATTTATCTTTTTTAAAGTAAATATTAAATTTTCCATAACTAAATTTCATCGTGGCACTGCGATATTTACTTTTAACATTCATTGCCCCTTTACACATAATACCAATAAGGCCATATTCCTTGGTTAAAAGCTTAATTATTTTTGAACTATCACCATAAGGGGTTTCTTGAAGTACAATACCTTCTACTTGTAATATCCCATTATTTGCCACCTTAATCACTTCATTTTCTATTTACATTTTTTATAATTTAAATAATCTTCTACTTTGCCACTTTTTTTAAATTTATCCCAGGCTTCTTTTTTATTCATTTTATCACCTTCCATTACTATAATGGGAGATTTTAAAATTTTTTATTCATAATCAAAGAAACCTAATTCTTTTAAATATTTTTCTTTATCTTTCCAATCTTCAATTACTCTCACATATAAATCTAAATATACTTTTTTATTTAAAAGCATTTCCATATCATTTCTGGCAAGAGTACCAACTTTTTTTAACATCTCGCCACCAGCACCAATAACAATTTTTTTAATATTAGGTTTATCTACAATAATATCAACACTTATATTAATAATATCTTTTTTATTCTCAATATTGGTACAATGACAAGTAATTGAATGAGGTATTTCTTCTTTGGTATTTTGCAATAATTTTTCTCTAACTATTTCACCAATCATAAAAGGAATTGAACTACTGGTTACGACATTATCTTCATAATACTTAACATTATCTTTTAAATATTTTTTAATTACTGTAATTAAATGATCAACATTATCATATTCTTTGGCTGAAATTGGGACAATTTCGGCAAAGGAATAATCTTTAAATTCATTTATAGCCATAATTAAAGTTTCCTTAGATACTTTATCAATTTTATTAATTACTAAAATAACTGGTATTTTATTTTGTAAAAGACTATCTATTAAGAATTTATCACCTTTACCTATCCCAGCAGCAATATCTACTACTAATAACATGACATCAACATCTTTGGTTAAAGAATAAGCTTGTTTATTTAATACTTTGCCAAGTTTATTTAAAGGCTTAGCTATACCAGGAGTATCAATAAATATTATTTGGGTGTCTTTTTCATGATAAATGCCTTCGATTAAATTACGAGTTGTTCCAGCCACATTTGAGGTAATGGCAATCTTACGATTTATAATACTATTTAAAAGTGTACTTTTACCAACATTAGGTCTGCCAACTATACTTACAAATCCACTTTTCATATTATCACCCTAAAATATATCTACAAACAACTTCATAAAATACGGAACAAAAATAATTAAATTAACTATTGTAGCTAAAACAGTCATCACCCCAGTTGCTGCCGAACCACAATCTTTGGCAATTTTAGCATATTCATTATATTCTTGGGTAAACATATCAACAGTGGCTTCAATGGCAGTATTAATAAGTTCAATAATACTAATTAAACATAAACTACCAAAAGATATTACCCATTCTAAAAAAGTAATATCAAAACAAATCCCCATAATAATTATTAAACAAGCACAAATAGCTTCCAATAAAAATGATGATTCATTTTGGAAACAATAAGATAAACCTTGCATTGTATATTTACATTTATTTAAAACATTTCTTACTAAACTAACTTCTTGCTTTTCTTGTTTTTTCATCTTTTTCCAACAACTCCTCTTGCAACGTAAACATAATCTTTTCTTCTTCTTTACTTTGATGATCATATCCAAGCAAATGTAATAAACCATGACAAGTCAAAAAAGCTAGTTCTCTCGTTTCACTATGTCCATATTCTTTGGCTTGTTCTAACATTCTTGGAATGCATATATATATTTCTCCCAAAAATCGCATATTATTATACACTATATCGGCATTATCTTCAAATGCAAATGATATAACATCAGTAATTTTATCAATACCCCGATAATTTTTATTCAAATCTTGAATTTTTTTATTATCAACAAAAACAATGCTAAAAGTAGCACTTTTAACTTTTTCATGTTTCATTACTCTTTTAATTAAATTATCTAAATAACTATAATCTTTATCATAACCATATTCATTTGTAATACTATAATCTATCATTAAAATATAACTCCCCAATAACCAAATATATATATACCAAATAAGATAATTAATACTATCCATATTATATTATAAAATAAATCACTCTTAAAGAAATCTGGTAAATGTCTATTTATTGCACTTAAACCAATATATAAAAGATAACCAATAACTCCACCAGTCACATTTAAAATAATATCATCTATATCAAATGATCTACCAATTTGTAGTTGAACAAACTCGACAACAATACTAGTAACAAAAGTAGTTATTAAAACTGGCCATATTTTTTTAGGATCTACATATTCTCCAATTAAATAACCAAATGGTAAGAAAATTAAAATATTACCAAAGACATTATAATTAAACATTTTACTACCAAATTCATAACGCATTATTTCTGAAAAAGGAACTAAATTATAACCACTATAACTATTAAATTCAGTCATTGTTAAAATTTCAAATAATAACCAAATATAAATAATAGCTACTAAATAAGATAATTCTTTATGTAAACAAAAACGTTCCCGATGATTTTGTAAATAGAAAAATCTAATTAAAGATATAGCTACAATAAATACAACTAACATTGGCCAAATATTACTGAATACTTTCTGAATTAAGTTTGTTATCATTAGCGTCCTCCTCTACTATTTGTCTTACACCAATATTTTCTTTGGTTACTATAAATACTTCTAAATATATTGTACTATCATTTAACTCTTTTTTCAAAACTTTTTTTAATAATATTTCTTCATCTTTATCTAGTTTTAAATTAATCTTTTCTATTCCCAATTTTAAAGCCTTTTCATAAACTTCATCTTTACTTAATTTTCTAACTTTTTTAACATATTCTTTTTCTTTAACTAAATTTATTTCAAAATCATTTAATTTATATAAATTAGTTATTTCATTTTTTTTATTTTGAATACGACTTTTAAATATTTGATAATTATTATCATCTATTTTGATATTTAAATTATATCTATTTTTATTAGTATATTCAATATATTCTTCTATAAAAGGTACTTCAACTTTAACTTTATACCATACTTCACCATAAATTTCCCCACTAGCACAAATAGTATTTTTAACCTCTTCATTATGGATAATACTTCCTGATAAGATAACTTCTCCTTTTTTTACATAATCATTTATTTCTTTTAGAGGGATTCCACGATAAATATTTAAAGCTGTTATTTTAGCATCACTACTTGCAATAATATTACAGTAAGGATATTCTTTTTCATCTTTAATAATCGTTTTTTCTGTCACATTAACAATCATAATTAAACCATCATATTTTATTTCTAACCATTCTAATATATCTTTATTATCATCTAATATTTTACTAACTATTTTTTCAATTTCTTTATGGGGCTTTTTTAAAGTAAAAGTTTTTAAACCATTATTATTAAGTTCTTTTAATACTTTATTTTGAATGTCTCTATTAGTAGTTTTAACTTCTATTTTAAATACAATATTATTAGCCAATATTAAAAGAATAATACTGATAATAGTAGCACTAGTAAATACTACATATTTCTTTATTATTTCTAATATCTTATCTATTCCTGATGTAGCATATAACTCTACTTTATAACTAACTAAATATTTTTTTATTCTTTCATAATCTTTATATTTAGTTTTAATATAAAGATTATCTTTATCTTTTTTATTATCAAATATATTAATACCTAATTCATTTAATTTAATTAAAACATTATAATAATTTTTAACTTTTATTTTAAGCCAAACAATTTTATTATTCATCTTGAAATTCTACTTTCTTTATTTTGCCATTAATAAGTAATTCTTGTTTAGTCATTTGTTTTATTTTTAAATTAATTCCTTCAATAGTTACACTTACATTCTTTATTTTTAAAACTATCATTGTATCACTTAATTTATTTAATTTTTCATAATTAAAAACATGTAAATGATTTTCATATATTGTTATGAAATCTTCTAAATCATATAAATAATTTTTGAAATATTCTCTAAAATGTAACTTTTCCATCACTAAATTATATTTTAGTAATAAAAAAGATATCCCTATAAGATATCTTAATTATTTATTCTATATCTAAAATATATGGATTTGTTTTCGTTCCGTCTCCTCCATCTTTGATTTTTACATCTGATGAAAGATAGAAGACAGGTCTGGTAGCAATAACCAATCCTGTTTTTAAGAAACTACTTGCAACAACTCTACCTTCCTTGATATAATAAACAGAATACTGATCAGAATCAGTATAGCCCATTCTAGTTAAGTGCCATTCACCACGCATATCAGAAAAGTTATTGTTATCTTTATAAAGCCAATTATTTGTATCATAAGTGCTATACCAATCTCGTTCATTATCATACGCTAAATAATAATCATGTAAATACATTAACCCTATTTTGGCATTTATGCTTTTAT
>CANQVV010000026.1 GCA_947627385.1 uncultured Bacilli bacterium | reverse complement strand
CAGTTTAACTTATTTTGCAAATTTTTTGGATAATTTATTTTGCTATTTCAAAGTTAAATTAATTTAAAAATTTATACCCTGAAAGGGTTTACGTGCTGAAGCACGTGGCCTGAACCTATTACCGCCAGGCGGGGGGTCAACATTTTTTATAAATAATGTTGAGAAAATATTTCAACATAATTAAAACTCTTATTTATTAGTTTATTTTTTTACCACTTTCACAATGTTTATAAAAATCTAGAACACTTAAATGATATTTAGGTTTCTTATATTCATAAATAACTAAATTATTTTTATTACAACAATTATCTAATTCATATTTAATAAATTTATTTTTGACATCAAGTAATAAACTATCTTTACTATTATAAATATGTATATCTTTAAATCTTTCCCATGAATGTTCAAACCAATAATATTTATTATCATATTCATATGTTAAAAAAGTATGAGTTGGACATTTATCATTATCATAATAAACTATAAAATAAGTATGAATATTTAAAGTACTAGGTCTAAATAAATATCTTTCTAATTCTACTTGATCCCAACAAACACCTACTTTATTTTTTAATACTTCTTTTGGTGATTGTAATATATAATCATTGGCAAATGTATCATAATCATCAATATGTTTATTATGATATTTATCTACCCAGCCATATTCTATATTATCCATTATTTTTTGAATTTCATCTATCCTATAATAATTCCAAATATTAAGTTGACCTTTAGCAGAAATTTTTTTATCTAATATTTCCACATCTGCTAAAATCCAAGCATATCTTCCCTCTTCATATAAACCACATAAATATTCTTGATAGTTATTTTTCTTAATTTCTGCAATAAACTCTTTACTCATATAAACACAATCTACAAGATTACATTTACAAATTATTTGACCAAAATTAAAGTTTTCTGTATCAACTAAATTTTTAATATTTTGATCTTGTAAAACTTTTAAATTCTTTTTATTAATACTAGCATGTATATATAACTCTCCACGATAAGAAGTTGTATAACTTCTAGTTTCAATTTTTTTATAACCATTTTTTATTAAAGTAGCATATGGTTCAGTAATACTTAATACTTTCATATTTACCTCTTTTTCAAATTTCCTTCTAAATAAATTATAACATTCTCATTTTCAAAAAACTATGCTATTATTATTTTAGTGGTTAACATGAAAATGAAAAATATTACCAAATTATTAATATTTATAGCTTTATTAATTTTTATATTAATTATTATTATTCCATTTTTTAAAAAAGAAAATAATAACATAAATGTAAATAAATCAATCAAAGATGATAATAAAACAACAGCTAAATTAACTCTTGTTGGTGATTTTCTTTTTGAACAACCATTTTACGATGCCATTTCAAATGGTGATGATAAAGAAAAATATTTTAATAGAGTTAAAAATTATTTTATTAATGATGATTTATCAATTGGCAATATGGAAGTAGTTATTGGTAATGACAATTTAGATATAAGTGGTACTGGTTTTAGTTTCTGTGCTCCGATGTGGGTAGGAAATTTAGTAAATTCTTTGGATTTAGAAGTTTTAAGTACTGCTAATAATCACGCTAATGATCGGGGCTATGCTGGCATTAAATCTTCCTTAGATTTTTTTGCTAAAAATACCTCTATAATGACAGTTGGTACATCTAGAACAATTGATGAAAGAAATAACAAACATATTAAAGATATTAATGGTATTAAATTTGGTTTTATTTCTTATACCTATGGTACTAATAAAAAATTAAGTGAAGATAATTCTTATGCTGTTAATATCTATCGAACGAAAGATACATTAGAAATAAATAAAGAATTAATTAAAAATGACATTGATAATATTAAAGATGAGGTAGATGTTATTATTGCTATCATTCATTTTGGGATTGAATTTACTAATGATCCAAATAATGAACAAATAGAATTAGCTAATTATTTAAATTCCCTAGGTGTTGATATTATTGTTGGTAGTCATTCTCATTCTATTCAACCAATTGAATGGATTGGTGATGAACATAAAACCTTAGTATATTATTCCTTAGGTAATTTTGTATCTGCTGATGATGATATATCAAGAACTGGTGAAAAATTTGATAATGCCTATCAATTTGGATTACTTTCTACTTTAAATGTTACAAAAGAAAATAATAAAATTGTTATTGATAATGTTAAAACAATTCCTATTATTAATTACTTTAATCAAAATATGCAAAATTTTGAATTAATTCCTTTTAGTGAATATAGCAAAGAATATGAAACTACTCACTATCGTTATTCTTATAATTTCAATAAAGAATTTATTAAAAATATGTATGAAGAAGTAATAGATAGTAATTTTAGATAGTACTAATATCTGCTTTATTAGCTTGTTTTAATTGTTCTTTTCTTGGTATTTTATACAATTTACCTTGCATTACAAAATTAGCCCCAGTTTGCTTAAAATAAAATGGCACTTGATATTCTAAACATTGATTTTTTAAATTAAGTACCCAGTCATAATTACATACTCGGGCTTTATCACCAGATTCACCACCTACTGTTACTTGTTCAATTAAATTGCTTTGCAAATAATTAACAATATTTATTTTTTCTAAAATAGGTTCAGCAATTATTTCTCGATGCTTAATTGGTAAATTTAAAAGAATGGGTATTCGTTCATCAGCCTTTGCTTGATTTTCACAAGTAGTACATATTGTAACATTATCATAACCATTATCCCAATCATCGGGAAGACAATTTTTAAACCTTTCAATTCTTTTAGTTATTATATAAAAATGCACTTTATTTCTATTTTTAATCATTTGCCAAATTTCATTACGCCAAGCATCAGCCTCTTCAAGAAAAAAATCTGATGTCATACAAGTATAAACTATCTCACCATCTTTTATATAGTAACTGCCATCACGATGTTTTTTTATAGCTAAATTAAAATCTTTAGTTTTAGTTATAATATTGCTATCTTTATTATATAAGCTATCACGTCTAAACATATAGCAATTTAAACAACCAGCACTTTTCTTATGACAACCATGCCATGGATTCCAAATCATACTACCACTTCTCTACTTATTTAAACATATAGACAATACTTTTGCAAATTTTATTGCATTTTTCTTATTTTTTTGATATTATTTAACTACCGTTATGGCGGACTTGGTGAAGTGGTTAACACGCCGGATTGTGGCTCCGGTATGCAAGGGTTCGATTCCCTTAGTCCGCCCCATATTAAAATTAAAGTCAATAATAATGTTTATTGGCTTTTTATATGATTTAAATCAAAAAAATTTTTTTAATAAATAAAAAATTTAAGTTAATCAAAAAAATCTATCCATGGATCTTTTCTTTTTAATCTTTTTAAAGCTAAATCAATAGTTACCTCATCAGGGTTCACTTTATCTAATTCACTCCATTTCATGGGCATTGATACTGTACATTTATCTCTAAGTCTAATCGAATATGGAGCTACACTAGTAGATGATCTAGTATTTCTGACCCAATCAATAAATATTTTATCTTTCCGGCTTTTTAATCTGATATTACTAGTATATTTATCTGGCCATTTTGTTTCCATTAAAATAGCTATATCCCGAGCTGTTTTACGAAATTTGGTCCAAGTCATTTTAGTTTTAATTGGTACAACTATATGATAACCTTTTCCACCACTTGTTTTTAAATAACTCTTTAATTTTAATTCATCTAATATTTTCTTTAAATCCTTTACTCCATTTCTTAATTTTTCAATATCTAGTTTCTCATCGGGATCTAAATCAAAAACCATTAAATTAGGAGTTTCTAACTGTTTTATTGTACTTCCCCAAATATGAAATTCATAACTATTCATTTGAACTTCGGATATTAATCCTTCTTTACTTTTTATATAATAATAGTCTTCTTTATGTTCCTTACTTTTAATAATTTTTTTGCCAATACCCTTATTCTTATTTTCTAAATGTTTCTTAAAAAATTTTTCGCCACCATAACCATCAGGCATTCTAATAACACTTAGAAGACGATTTTCTAAATATGGAAGCATTCTAAAAGCTACTTTTTGATAATATTTAACTATATCTAATTTAGTTATAGAAGGATTTTTAAAAATTATTTTATCTGGACTTGATATAGGTATATTTTCAATAATTATTTTATTATCAGGCATATAATATCACATTATTATAATAAACGAGATATATTTTTTTATACAAAAATGTTATTAACCACGATCATCTAGATTAACATTCTCATCTCTAATAAAATCAGCAAATTCAATTTTAAATTTTTCTATTTCTTTTATTCTAACATCATCATAAACACTTTTAGCATTACAAATAGCTTTATAAAAATGTTTTGTTGAAACAACTTTTTCATTATCATATAAAGCATAAGTAAAGGCATTAGCCACTATTGTTAAACAAATATCAGGATATCTACTAGATATTTCATATACTCTTTTATATTCATCAGTCATTTCTACAATAAATTTCATAAATTTTTCCACTTGAAATGGTTGATAATTAAGTTTAACACCTATTTGATGCTCTAATTTAGGTATTGTTCCCATCAATATTTTGACAGTAGTAGGTTTATCAGTTTCTAATACTTCAATTTTTTGAAATCTTCGTAAGAAAGCTCTATCTCTTAAAATATATTGTTCATATTCTTCATTTGTTGTAGCACCAATCATTTTAATTGTTCCACGGTCCAAACTTGGTTTTAAAAGATTGGCAAAATCAACTCCACCACTTCTATTTATTAAAAGGTGAGTTTCATCTATGAATAAAATAGTTTTTTCACGATTAGATATTTCTCTAATTACAGCATCAAGCTTACTTTGAGTATCCTTAGCATTAGTAGTTGTTCCAAGTAAACTAGCAACATTAATTTTAATAACAGACCAACCTTTTAAGGCATCTGGAACTAAATTTCTTTGAATACGATAAGCAAGACCTTCAACAATAGCTGTTTTACCTATACCAGCTTTACCAACAAATAAAGCACTTTTTTCAGGAGTAAGTAAAATTAAAATACATTGTTTAATCTCGTTATCTCGGGAAATAGCAGGATCGGTAATATATTCTTTACTAGTTAAATTATCACCATATATATCAATTATACTAAGTGTTTCCTCATTCATTTTATTCACCTATTATTAGTATAACATAATTTTTCTTGACAAAAAACTAAAAATAATTATAATATACATTACTTTTCAAAGGGGGAATTTTTACAATGGCAGATATATGCGGACAATGTACAAGACTCGATTGGAAAAATAAAGAAAAGTATTCTTCAACAGATAAATATTGGTGTAAAAGCGGTCATGGTTATAAATCACCAAATGATAGAAAATGTAATTATGATTTTTGTTATAATCCTGAATCTAGTCATACACCAAATAGTGGTTATACGCCAAGTGGTTGTTATATAACAACTATGGTTTGTAATATTTTAGGTTATCAAGATGATTGTGCACTACTTACTCTACTAAGAAAATTTAGAGAAAATGTTTTAAAATGTGACTTTAAATATTATCAATTATTAATTCAATATGATATGATTGGTCCAGAAATAAGTAGGGCAATATATCAAAAAGATGATAAGTATGCTTTTGCTCTTCATATGTGTGATGAATTTTTATTTCCTTGTGCCGAAGCTATTAAAGAAGGAATGCTAGATGGTGCGGTTGAAATATATAAAAATATGATTCAAAAATTAAGTGAAGAACTTAATATAACAATTCCTGAGGCTAAAAGATCTGAAAATTATGAATTAAGTACATTAGGAAAAGGAAGAATATTAAATAGAAAAGCTTTAATTTAAGCAGAAAAAAAATAACAATCAAGTTATTTTTTTATTTACTATTATACTTTTCTTTAACAAATTTAACTAAATCAGCGGCTGAATTAGAATTAATTAATCGTTTTTGATTACTTATTAATTCTTTTTGCAATTCTTTATTTGCTAATAATTCTTTTAATCTACTCACAACTTCATCGACATTTAAGGCTTTTAAACTCATTTTATTTTGAGCAAAAAAAGCAGCATTATAATTTTCGACACCAGGAATAGGCATCATATGAATAAAAGGTTTATTTAAAGTAGCAATCTCAGTTGTCGTAAGACCTCCTGGTTTAGTAATTATAACATTACTTATTTTCATATAAGCATTCATATCTTGGGTAAAACCTACTACTTTTAAATTTTTAACTTTTATCTTTTTTAATTCTTCTTCTAAGGCATTATTGTTACCACATACCACAATAAAATAGGTATTTTTAAATTCTTCAACTAATCTTTTAACTAATTCTAACATTTTACCAAAGCCCATACTACCTGAGGTTAAAAGAACAATATCTTTATCAGTTTGAATATCTATTTTATTAATATTCTTTCTAAACTTAGTTGCCACAGGAATACCAATAGGTAATAATATTTCTTCTTTTATACCTTTTTTAATAAATTCATCTTTTAAAAGACTACTGGGAATAACAAAATAATCTGGATTTGTTTCATTCCAAAATGGTATACATTCATAATCAGTAGCAACATTAATAAAAGGTATATTATATTCTTCTTTCATAGCGGTAAGAGCCATACTAGGAAATAAATGAGTACAAATAACTAAGTCATAATTATTATCTTTTATATATTTATAAAGTTTTTCTTTGGCTAATTTATTAAATAAATACACAGGACTAGTTATATTACTTTTATTATATAATTCACCTAATTTATAAACTCCTTGAAATACATGACCATTTCCTTTGGTAGAATCTAAATACAATTTTTCAATTAAATTTGCCCTTTTTTCACCAATTAATTGTAAATAATTTTGAAAATGACATTCAATATTATTACTATTAAATTCACTTTCTATATATTTAGCACAAGAATTATGGCCACCACCAGTACTGCATGATAATACTAATATTTTCATAATTACTTCCAATGATTACTAAACATATTTTTTAAATATGCACTATTAAAAGTTTTATCTAAAAATTTTTCATAAGAATTTTGCGGTGGAATGCCTTTATCACAAGCATGAGCTCGAACTACGGCACTAGCAGTAAGGGCAATATCACAAAGTAAAAAAACAATTAAATAAACAATTAATTTTTGACCAATTTTACGTGGTATTTTATCAATTAATTTTTGAACAAATGGATATAAAAGTTTAATCCAAACAATCCCTAAAACACCCCACATACAAGAATATAGTAAACAAATACGACCATTTATATTTAAGAAAAAGTCGGAATAATCCCAAGCAGTAAAGCCTAAAACTAATTCCATACCAAAACTCATAAAGTATTCAATAACTGAACCACCAATAAAACCAATTAAAAACGTAACTATATAAGATGAGTTTTTATATTTTAAAAGCATAGCTGTAAGAACACAAGCTCCTACACCATAAATGGCATTAATCGGACCAATTACTAAGGCTGAATGATTTATTAACATATGATCTACAACTATGGAACCAACACCTTCTAGTATCCAGCCAAAAACACTACCAATTAAAAACATATAAAAATAATCATAAAATTTTAATTTTTTCATCAACACCACTTAAAATGAGTATAACACTTAAAACATTTATTGTAAATATTTGTGTTATTTCATTATAATATATGATTATTTTTATTGTTTGAATTATTATAAAACTACTTTAACTTCTTTTTCTTTATATTCTCGATTACTTATATAACTAACTGTTAATTTAATAGTATCACCTTTTTTATGTTTATACAAAACATCTTGAATATCACTTAAAGCCGTTACTTTTTTACCTTCAATACCAGTAATAATATTACCAATCTCTAAATCTGATTTATCAGCACCACTACCAGCAGTTATTTTAGAAATATAAAAGCCAATAGGCATATTATAACTTTGACTTGTCTCTTTATCAATTATATACCCTTCAATACCAATAGTAGGACTTTCATCAGGTTCACCATTCATTAAAGTAGTTATTAACTCTTTAATATCAGTGATAGGAATTGCAAATCCCATTCCTTCGACACTAGCATTAGAACTCAAAGCATTTGAGGAATATTTAGCGGAATTAATACCGACAACTTCACCTTGACTATTTAAAAGGGCACCACCACTATTACCACCGTTTATTGCGGCATCAAGTTGAATCATTTTATTAGTATAATTATCAATTGTTACATCTCTATTTAAAGCACTAACTACCCCAGTTGTTACAGATTGACCATAACCAAGAGCATTACCAATGGCTATAATTCCATTTCCCACTTTTAATTTATCTGAATCGCCAATAGTGGCAATTTTAATGGCCTCTAATGTTTCAGCATCAATACTTTTTAAAGGTACAGCAATTACAGCAATATCTTTTCGTTCAGAAATTCCAACAATCTTAGCATCATAACTTTTTTCATTAATAAATTGAACACTTAATTCACTAGCATTTGTTACAACATGATTATTTGTTAAAATTAAAACATCACTACTTGATTTACTAATAATTATACCTGATCCTGCTCCTTCGGCATATTGTTCTTGACCAAAAAAGCTAGGACCAAATTGACCTGATGAAATAAGCGTTTTACTAGTTATAGCTACAATTGATGGCATAACATTTTCTACTACATCTGAAACATCCGTTATATATACTCCTTCTATTTTATTATCACTAGTTTCCGTATATTTAAGTTCAATTTTTTCCTTAGAATTATTTTTAAATAAATTTGTAACATTACTAAATAAATCCGTATAATTTAAAATAATTAATACACTTAAAGATATTATTAAAATACATGTAACAATTATTAATATAATATTTAAATGTTTATCTTTTTTATTAACTACTTTAATTTCTTTATTATTTTCTACTCCTTCCAAAATTTTTTTAGCCATATTTATCACCTTCTAAAAATAATATAGAACTTAAAAATTAAAGAAACATTAAAAAAAAGAAAGATTGTCATTTTTGACAATCTTTTGAAAGGAGTTAAGGTAAGTGGACGTTTATGAAAATATTTTTATAGTTTATAGGTAGTATTTTAATTTCTTTTCTCCTTATTTTTTTATTTTAACTTATACTCATCACCTCTTATACTATAAGCATAAAATTAAAATATTAAAGAAATATTAAAAATTACTATTTTTTAAAAATTACTTCAAAAACTGTCAAATCATTTTTAGAAAATGCTCTTATCTTACCATGATGACTTTCTACTATATTCTTAGCAATAGCTAATCCTAAACCATATTTATTACTTTTTCGATTATGACTTTTATCACTTCGATAAAATCTTTCAAAAATCTTTTCTTTATCTTCTTCTAAAATAATATCCCCTTTATTAATAACTTCTAATTTTATTTCATATTTACTTTGTGATAAATTAATAGTTATTTTACTATCAGCAATACTATGACTAATCGCATTATCAATTAAAATAGATACTAATTCTTCTAAACTTTCTTTATGGCCTAAAAAATTAATTTTTTCTTCAATATTAGTTTCAATAACAATATTTTTTTCAAAAGCTAAACTTTCAAAAATTAACGCTCTTTTTTCAACTAGTAAAGACAAATCATTAATCGTAAAATTTTCCTTAGTTAAGTAATTTTCAGATTTAGCTAAATCCAGTAACCTTGTAATTAAATTATTCATTCGATCTGCTTCACTTTTCAAATTATTAATCCATTTTTCATTTTTCTTACTTACTTCTAAGCAATCAATACTAGCCATCATTACTGCCAGTGGTGTTTTAAGTTCATGGGAAGCATTAGCTACAAATTCTTTTTCTCTATTAAAACTCATCTCTACTGGTTTGGTTATCCAATCAGTAATTTTTTTAACAATAAAATATATTATAAACTCACCTAAAATTACTAAAAGAAATGAATAAAATAAACTCATTAGTAAAAATGTTTTTGTTTTAGCAGTACTAACAATTGTTAAAAAATTGCCATTACTTAAATTATAAGCATAATTTGTAAAATATAAATTACCTATTCTTATTTTACTTTTACTACTATTATTAAGTATTAAACGGGCAATATTTAATACTTTATTATCAATACCATTACTACTATGACTTATTTTATAAATTATATTATTGTTACTATCTAAAATAAATGTATATACTTCATAATCTATAACTTTTTTATTATCTAAGTCTTCATTTACTAACTCTTGCCGTATTCTTGTAATATTATTAAGAACACTTTGATATTCTTTTTGATATATTTGTACATTATAAATAAAAGCAAATACAAAGGCAAATAAAGAAATAATCCCAAAAATAGTTATAAAAGTTTTCTTTCTTAAATCTTTCATTATTCATCAACCATCTTATAGCCTAAATTACGCACAGCTTTAATACTAACATGAGAACCAATTATTTTGATTTTTTTTCTCAAAAAAGATAAATAAGCTTCTAAATTATTTGATTCAAAATCTATATCAATTCCCCATACTTTATCGTATATTTGTTCCTTGGATATAATTTGTTCTTTATTATTCATAAAGTATTCTAATAATAAAAATTCGCGATAAGGAATATTAATATTTTCATTAGTTTTTTTACAAGTTAAAGTAGATGTTCGAATATTTAAAGATAAATCACTATATTCTAAGATATCTTGTACTTTTTTTGTTCCATTTCGCAGTTGCACATTTACCCTGGCAATTAATTCTTCAATATGAAATGGCTTAGTGACATAATCATTAGCTCCATTTTGAAGGCCTTTTAACTTGTCATCAAGTTCACTTTTAGCCGTTAACATGATAATTTTAGCAGTTATATTGTTTTCTTTAATCTTTTTTAATATTTCAAAACCATTTATCTTTGGTAACATAATATCTAATATTATTAAATCATAAATATCAAGCATTGCTTTATATAGTCCCTCTTCACCATCTAAACTAATATCAACTTCATATTTTTCTTCTTTTAGTTTAGTAGCAATAACATCAGCAATAGCATATTCATCTTCAACAACCAAAATTCGCATAATATCCTCTTCCTACTATCAAATTATATAATTTAATTATTAAAGAATTATTAAATATTATCTTAAACAATAAGTTCATATTTAACATTTAAATCTTTATCTACTTCTACTTTATACTTTTTCATACTTAATTCATTAGAATTATCATCAGTAATAATTATTGTTAATTCACTATTACCAGTTTTTAAAGGAATAAAATGTAAATTTATAATATATTTATGATCCTTCATTAAAGCATTTTTATAATCTAGTTTTGTCTTTATTATTTGTTCATCACTATTTTTAATAGTAATATTGGGTGTATAATAACTATTACCATCTTCTATTAAATCTATATTTAAAGTTGTATATTCATACTTATTTTCTTTTATATAATCAATTTTATAAAATTTAAAACGTTCTTCTATTTTTGTAATATCAACACTATAAGGACTCGGATTATTATTAAGTAAATCTTTAACTAAATATTTATCTTCATCATTTATAATTGCATATACTTGATTACTTTTTTCACAAGGAAAATAATAAGTATATAAATCATCTTCATAGAATTTGTCTAATGTTTGATTACAAGAATTTGATTCATCAATTATTTTCATTTCATAATGTAATGTATCTAAATTTTTAGAATATAAATGATTATGATATTTGATTATAGCAATTAAAATGAGAAAAATTAAAGCAAAAACAATTAATAATTTAATTAATTTTTTATAATCTATTTTATTTTTTTCTAACAAGAAAATATTTCTAATTAAATTGTTAAGAGTTTTTATTTTTAAAATGCCAAACATAGTTAAAGCTCCACTGACATTTAAAATAATATCATCTATATCAAATCTTCCAACTAAACCAAATAATTGAGTCAATTCAATGCCAAATACAATTAAAAAAATTGTTAGAAAAAAGTTACTAAATTTATTTTCTTTTTTAAATAAAAGTGGAAGAAAAAATGCCATTGGCATTAAAGCTATAAAGTTACCAAAAATATTATAAAAAATAATGGAAGTAGTTGTTAAATTATTAAAATTTTTAATTAAATATTCATAAATAGTTTTAAAAGGAATTAAATTAATTGAATTCTTTAAATATTCAAAATTAGGTGTTGTCAATAAAAAGCCATGTCTACCCCAAGATAAATCTAATAATGTTAAATCAATAAGTAACAAAATATATAAAATAAAGAATAACCATAAATTAAATTTTAAAGGTTTTTTATTGTGATAATATTTTGAAAGTAATATACCACCAATATAAATAAAAATACATACTAATAATACAAAAATAATTGTTGTTTCAAAAGGAATTATTCTATAAGGATCAATAGTTAAAAATATATATAATAATATTATTAACATTGCTAAGCTATAAAACATATAGCCAAATATTTTCTTTTTCATTCCATCACCTTTATTTATTATATCATAAATTTTTTAGCTAATTTATATCTTAAAAAAACATAATATTAAAAATACTTTAATACCAATTTCATATTTGAAACTTTTATTATTCTTATATTAATTAATATTTCTCAAATTGCAAATGCTAACCAAGGTACAATTAGCAAAGTACTTATAATTAAAAAAAGTTTATAATCATTTTTAAAAAATTGAAAAAAATCCATTGATATGAAAAGTGAAATTACAGTTAGTAGCATTTGAATTAAACTTATAATGGCTGATATTATGTGATGATCTTGAAAGCCTAACATACAAAATAAACCATAAATAAAGAACATAATGATACTTAAAATTTTAAACATTTTCTTTGATTTTTCTAAATTATTTTCTTGTTCTTTTCCCTTATAATATTTTTTTAAATCATTTCTATCCATTCTTTTTATTATTTGTTCTTCTATTTTATTTTGATGCTTTAATTTTAATAATTCTTTTTTTGCCTTAGATCTTGTTTCAAATTTTTCTTGCCAATCTTTTTCATTATTATCTATTATTCGTTCTGCCAATTCTTCTGCTTTCATTTCTGCTTCTAAATTTTTATACTTTATTTTCATTGTCATCTTCCTCCAAATTACTATTTTTTCAAAAAATATTATATCATGAAAAAAGCAAACTTCATATTGTTTGCGTATACAAATAAAAAATTTATCAATGACAATTTCTTTATTATATATTTCTATTCATTGTTATCATCATACATTTTAACAATTTCTAATAATCTACCATATTCAAATATATATACTAAATTAAATAAGAATAATATTTCTACCAAATCATAAATTTCAAATTCAATATTTAAATATGTATTTAATAACAATTCAAACATACCACCACCAATATTACTCGTTAAGATTATTATAATCATTTCCCAAGCCATTCTTTTTATTAAACTGACATTTTTTAATATAATGGTGTTTCTTTTAGTTGCATTTAGATTTTTATGTTAATTTTACTTAAAAATTATATTGCGATTTGTTATATTTTCTATTTTCTTTTAAAGATTACCTTAAATGTTTGTCTAACAAAAGGTTGAATAAAAAATAATTGAGAAAAATAAGCAAATGGAAAATTAAAACAAATTAATTTTAACCAGTTTGCTAACAAAGTAAATATATTAAATCCCATATAATATGGATAATATAAAAAAGCTGCGATTAAACTCATTACAGGAACCATTATTCCAACTGTGGCACATATTACTGCCGTTTCAAAATGAACTGAATTTGTTTTCTTAATGTCAAAGTTTTTACAAGCCATTTTAAATGAAAAAGGTTGACCTATTAGCATTTCGGCTAAATAAGCAAAACAAAATTCTACTAAAACAACTGCCCATATAGGTAAATAACGACCAAACATATATACTCCACCAAGTTTATTAATAGCATTTATTACACTACTAGCACCAGTTAAATTCATAAGGGTTGCTCCATTTACAACATATAAACTATAAAACACATAAGCATGAACAGTAATAATAACGGTAATTAAAGCAAATAAAGCTTTTTCATATTTTTTTGTAGGCATAACTTCACCTCCTTTTTGGCAACAAAAAACACATATAGAACCATCACATTTTTCTAAATACATCTCTGTAATCAGATTTATGTGCCTAGCACTACATGTGTCAAATGTATTACTTACTAAGTATAACATAATTTGAATTTTTTTGTAATATTTTTCATTTATTAAACTTGGAATTTATTTATATTCTACTATTTTTAATCTTTAATTTTTAGACCTAATATAGTAGATATATTGACGGCTTGATAACTAGTAACAATAAGTCCTTTTAAATCTTCTATATTAATCATTATTTCTGAAATATCACAAGTACTAAAATCTATTTTATCTAATTTTGTTTTTCTAAAATCTGCTCTTATCAATTTACAATTATTAAAAACTGTTTTATTTATTTTTTCTAAACTTATAAAATTGCTTTCACTCATATCACAGTTATAAAACTCTACCTTATTAAAAACACTTTCTGATAAATTACTATATTTTAATGTACAATCTTTAAAACAAACATTATCTAAATGAGATTCTATCATATTAGTTCCAATAAATTTTGAATTTATATATTCATTATTTTTACTTATATATTTTGAATATATTGAATTTGAAAAATCACAATTTATAAATTTACATTCTTCAAAATATACATCAGATAAATCACATGTAGAAAAATCTACATTTTTAAATATGCAATGATTATAATCATTATCAGTTGCTTCAAAAATAATTTTTTCAAAATTTTCATTTCTACATTCCATAATCCATTTTCTCCATTTAACAAATTACTATTTGTTTCAAGTAATATTTTATCATAAAAAACAAACCTTATATACGGTTTGCTTCTAATTTAACTTTATTCTTTAACTTTCTTCAAGTCATATATAACATCAACAGCATCACATACATTTTGAGAATGAGTTACAATAATGACACATTTATTTTCTTCGTGAGCTAACTTTTTAAATATATCTAAAATTTCAGTTTCTGTTTGCTTGTCAAGATTTCCCGTTGGCTCATCAGCAATTATCATTTTAGGATTATAAGATAAACTTCTTGCAATAGCTACTCTTTGTTGCTCACCACCTGATAATCTTAATACTTTACGATCAGCATAAATTTCTTTTAATCCGACTTTTTCCATAAGTTCTATGGCCTTTTCTTTTTTATTTTTAATTTTTAAACCATTAGCATCCATAGAAAGAATTATATTTTCACTGGCTGTCATAAAAGGTAATAAATTATAACTTTGGAATACTATACCAATATCACTATTTCGATATTTATCTAAGTTTATATCTTTTAGACTTTTACCATCGAATATAATTTCACCCTCAGTACATCTTTCAAGTCCACTTATTAGAGATAATAATGTTGTCTTCCCCGTACCACTTCGACCTCTTATAGCATATATTTTTCCACTTTCAAAATCAAAACTAACATTTCTTAATGCATAGTCATTTTTTTGAGCATCACTATATCGATAACTTGCATTTTTAATACTTAAAATAATATTCTTAGAAGAAATATTTTTTTCTTCCTTATTTTTAATTATTTGCTTTTTGGAAACAAAATTATTTCCAAGTTTATCTTTTGAAACATAATTATTTGTTTTCTTATTTGTCATTATTAAGATCTCTCCTTTAATATTGTAAGTGGTGAAAATCTTTGAATACTAACCATTGAAGCAATTGAGCTTACTAATACGAGTGAAAGTCCAATTCCCAGTAACTCTAATAAAACTTTAATATCTACTACTGCATCAATAGAGTCATATGCCTCTACAACTGGCATACCTTTACCTAGCATTTTGCCTCTATTCTCTCCACGATTAGCCATTCCATTATTCATATTAGAGTCACCAAAGTTTTTACCTATTTCTTCGGCTCTTTCATTACTACTATTTATTTCACTTTCTAGTAAAGAATTACTTACTCCTTTTGAACTTACTGCCCCAATTCCTGCTCCAATTATAAGAGCAATTAATGAAACAATAACGAGTTCTGATACAAATTGCATAGTTAGTTTAAATTTACTAATACCAATTGTTCTTAAAACTCCTATTTCATATTTTCTTTCACGAATATTAATCATATTGATTACAAATAAGACAATTCCACCAATAATCAAAGTTAAACTCAAAAATGTTGTAGCAAATGAATTAATATTTTCAACACTTGATACTCCACTTAATGCTATTTCTTCATTCGTTTGTAAAACAAAATTTTCATCTAAACCTTTTTCATAAAACTCATCTTGTAATTTTTCAACATTATCATAAGAATCTATAATAAAAGTTGGATTTATTGTAGCATTTATATCTTCATTACTTGTCGTAATACTAATAACAGCCTGAGCATTTGTTACAAGTGTATTGGCTGAATTTGAAAACATTGACATTGATTCTGAACTACTTTCTTCATTTTCTTTAAAAATACCAATAATTTCAAATTCATAAGTTTTACCATCATCACTTTCTAATTTTATTTTATCATTTAATTTTAAATCATTATAATCCGCAAGTTCTTGATTAATAAATACATAGTTACCATCAAACGCAATATCCCAAGCATTATCAGTAATTTCATTCATAGTATAAGTACCATTTATAAATTCACTCATTGCCTCTAATGAACTATAACCCGTTAAAGTAAAATCAGTAGATGCCATATTATTTTCTTTTCCATGACCAAATCCATTTGGCATACCATTATTTGATTCAATTTCAGCTTTTTCAATATTATTGCCATTTAAGCCAATACCATAAGTATAATAATAACTTTCTATATAATCACTATTTGCAAA
This sequence comes from uncultured Bacilli bacterium, assembly GCA_947627385.1. Lineage (GTDB taxonomy): Bacteria > Bacillota_I > Bacilli_A > RF39 > UBA660 > SIG200. Next base: position 471 of record CANQVV010000026.1, on the reverse strand, counting down.
AGACTCAACATCACTAATTGTAAAACTCGCAATATTATCAAATTTTTCTTTGGCATTTTCTCTTCCTTCTGCATCCGAAGGATCAAATTCTTTCATCATATTAGCTCTATCAAAACTAATTGTTACTTCTTTGTCATAAGCACTTTTATAGGACTCAATCAAATCTTTTGCGGTATTTTTAATTGCCAATGTTATAGTACAAGCACAAGCAATAATTAAAATAATTATTCCTATTAAAATATTTCTTCCTTTATTTCTTTTAATTGAAATCCACGCATTTTTTAATATAAACATATCTTCCTCCTTGAAAACATTATAATTTTATTGTGTAAATATTAAAAAAATATTAAAAAAGTTATTTATTTTAAAAAAAGAAACTATTTTTTATGAAATATGAAGTGTACCCAATAAAGTAGACAAAGAAAAAAAAGAGAATGGTAACTTCAACAGAAATAATATAAACTGGTATTC
>CANQVV010000025.1 GCA_947627385.1 uncultured Bacilli bacterium | reverse complement strand
CAATTTTTACTTGGTTCTCTTTTTGGATTATTCAGTTTAACTTATTTTGCAAATTTTTTGGATAATTTATTTTGCAAGTACTAAGGTAAATTAATTTACAAATTTATAAAAAAATTGCTCTGGTAAACTTAAATAGAGATGGATTACTCCATCTCTAAGGATTGTTTGTTCTATTTTTACATCTTCGTCAACGAGCTATAAAGCATTATACTCTGCTACTGTATAAACTGTTACTTTTGATGATGATATATTTGATTCACTTAATCTACTTAATATCCAATTTTTTTGTACCGTATCTTTTACTATTATAGTGGTATTTCCACTGCCTATTTTATCTCCAAACCCGTCAAACATATTTGCATAAGATTGAGCATTTGTTATTTGATTAAATGTAGCATTTCTCATATCTAAATATCCATCAATAGATGTATTCTGAAACATATAAGAAATATCTGTAATATTTGATACATCCTAACCACTTAAATTTAAACTTTCCAAATTTGAGCATTCAGAAAACATACCAATCATATTTGAAACACTCATTGTTTTCCAATTACGTAAATCAATTGATGTTAAACCTTCACAAAAACTAAACATATAAGACATATCTTCTGTGTTTGAAACATTCCAACTATTTAATGCATTTATATCTGTTAAACTGTAACAATAAATAAACATTTGAAACATATTTACAACATTTGATACATCCCAACCACTCAATGCACTTATATTTGTTAAATTTGAACAATTTCCAAACATCCCCTCCATATCTATAACACTTGTTGTTTTACTTGTATCTAAATTACTAAAATCTAATTTTTCTAATATTGAAACGATTCAAAAGCTGCGGTTAAATCTCTGGCATATATTTTTGTTTTTGATCCTATTAATAAATCATAATTACCATTTGTATTTGTTTCTATCCATGCTACTATTGATCCTGCACTGGTTCCATTTTCTGTATCTGATACATCCCATGTCTTGATTTTATTTAATGTACTACTATCTGCTATATAATCTACTACTGATATACTTTCTATTTCACTAGCATATTCATTAAATATTGAAACCCAATTCTCTTCTTCATCTATTAACTCAATTGTATACAGCTTTTTCATAAAATTTAATTTATCAAAATATAATGTACAATATATTGTTTTATTACTTTTTACTGTTACCATATTACCATTTACCGATAAGACACTACTTGGATTTACTGTGGCATTTGCTCCATCACTGCATTTACTATTTCCTATATTTAAAGTATATCCAGCATTGATTGCATCATATATTGTTCCATTAAATGAATCATAACTTCCAGCATTATTTTGAACCATTATGCCAAATTCTTGTTTTCCTATTTCATTGATAATTGGCATATTATCATCTTTATTTTTTAATTTTATTATGCTTCTAGTTATTAATGGTATTAATATTATTTCGACTATTACTATTAATATTTAATTCTTTTTTATGCTTTTCTATTATATTCATAAGCAAACTATCCTCCTATTATTGTCAATACATCTAATTAAATGTATGAAATTATAATTTATATAGGAAGTGAATAAACTTGCAAATAATGAGATTAAAAGAAATTAGAGAAGATAAAGATTTATCACAATCAGATGTTGCTAAATTACTACATACCACTCAACAACAATATTCCAAATATGAATTAGGGATTCAATTAATACCAATAGATAGATTATATATTCTTGCTGATTTTTATCATGTTAGTCTTGATTATTTAGTTTGTCGTACTGATGAGAGAACATGTTATCCTAAAAGCAAATTAAATTAAGCCAAAAAACATTTTTGTACATTTTGTACGTTTTTTTTGACATTTTTTGTACGAAATGTACAAAAATGTGTTATAATTGTTTTAGGTGATATTATGTATAGAAAAATTGAAAAAGATTTATTAGAGTGGTTAAATAATTTTAAAATGCCTTTAATGTTAATCGGAGCAAGACAAACTGGTAAAACATATATTTTAAAAGAATTCTGTCAAAAAAATTTTAATAATTCTATTTATATTAATTTAGATAAAGAAGAAGATATTAGACAAATATTTGAAGAAACTATTGAGCCAGAAAATATTATTGAAAAAATAGAAATTTTAAAAAATATTAATATAGATATTGAAGATACTATTATTTTCTTGGATGAAATTCAAGTTAGTGAACGGGCAATTACTTCTCTTAAATATTTTTGTGAAAGTAATAAACCTTATAAAATAGTTTGTGCAGGATCTTTACTAGGTGTTAAAATCAATCGTTTTCATTCATCATTTCCTGTTGGTAAAGTATCTATTAAATATCTTTATCCTATGGATTTTGAAGAATTTTTAATAGCTATTGGTGAAAATAAATTAATTGATGAAATAAATAAACATTATATAGATAATAAACCATTAATAAATAGTATTCATGAAAAAGCTATTGACCTATACAAAAAATTTCTAGTATTAGGTGGAATGCCAGCAGTTATTAATGATTTTATTAATAATAATTATAATATTGCTCATGTTAATTACGAACTACAAGATCAAATTATTACATCATACCTTGCTGATATGAACAAATATACCGAAAATAGTGAAAGTATTAAAAATAGTCAAATATATAATGCTATACCTAAGGAATTAGCAAGAGAAAATAATAATTTTAAATATAGCATAGTAAATAAAGATGCTAGAATGATTAGATATGAAAGTAGTTTGGAATGGTTACTAGCTAGCAATATGATTTTAAAATGTGATTTAACAGAAAAAAATGAATCACCATTTAAAGCTTTTGTTAATTCTAATAAATTTAAAATATATTTAAGTGATTCAGGACTTCTTAGAGCATTGTCTAATTTAGATTATAGAGAAATATTACTTGATAAAAATGAAATGTATAAAGGTGTATTAACAGAAAATTATGTAGCTTGTGAATTCTATTCTAAAAAAAGAGAATTATATTACTATAATTTTAATAGATATGAAATAGATTTTTTAATAAAAATAGATGGAAATATTATTCCAGTAGAAGTAAAAAGTGGTCGAAGAGTTAACAGCAAAAGTTTAAATGAATACATAAAAAAATATAATCCTTTATACAGCATAAGAATATCTGCTAAAAATTTTGGAATTGAAAATAATATAAAATCAGTTCCCTTATATGCTGTATTTTGTATAGCAAATGATATAGTTAAATAATAATTTTTACAAAACATTGACTTAAATAATTATTAAATCTTGTTTATATATACCAAAATATCTTATAATTATATATAGGAGTGATCCAATTGAGAAAAAGTGGATTTATGGAAGGGGCTATAATTGCCACTTTGGCTATATTCTTATCTAAATTATTAGGTATTATATATGTAATACCTTTTTATGGTATTGTCGGTACCCAAGGTGGATCCTTATATGGTTATGCTTATAATATTTATAACTTATTTTTAATTATTTCTACGGCTGGTATTCCTCTTGCTATTAGCAAGCTTACTAGTGAATATACAGCACTAAAAATGGAGCGAGAAAAAGAATATATGTTTAAAACAACCAAAAAATTTATTTTTCTATTCTCGATTGTATCCTTTTTAATTCTTTTTATTTTTGCTCCTTTTATTGCTCATATAATTATTGGTGATATGCAAGGTGGTAATACTGTGGCAGATATAGCTTTTGTCATAAGATGTGTTTCATTTGCTATTTTAATAGTACCAATGCTAGCAATTAGTCGTGGTTATTTACAAGGACATAGCTATTTCAGTGCTTCATCTTTTAGTCAAATATTAGAACAATTAGTAAGAATAATTGTAATTATTGGTGGTAGTTATCTTTGTTTAAATATTTTAAATTTAAGTTTAAGGACTGCTATTGGAGTTGCTGTTTTTGGAGCTTGTGCTGGTGGTTTAATTGCCTATATATATTTAATAAATAAATTATATAAAGTAAAAAATAAACAAAATATTGATACTAATACTTTAAAAAAGGAAGAAAAAAGGGCTATTACTAAAAGAATAATAATGTATGCTATTCCATTTATTGTTGTTAATATAGCAAATTCTTTATATACATCTACTGATATGGTTTTACTTATAAGAGGACTAAATTATCTTCATTTTAATACACCTGATATTGAAACTATTAGTAGTGTCTTTACTACTTGGGGTAGTAAACTTAATACTATTATAACTAGTATTGCTACGGGTATAGCATTAAGTTTAGTACCAAATATTGCTAAAAGTAATGCTAAAAAAGATTATGATGATATTAATGAGAAGTTTAATAAAACATTACAAATATTTTTATATATTGCTTTACCACTTTCTTTATTTATAAGTATATTTTCTAAACAAATATGGACAATATTTTATGGTAGTTCTAATCAATTCGGACCAATTATATTACAATTTTCTATTATAACCGCAGCAGTTGATGCTTTATATATTATGATATGTAATGGTCTTCAAGGGTTAAATAAATCAAAATTAATTTATCTATCAGTTATAATAGGGTTAGTTATTAATTTATGTTTAGATATTCCTTTAATGATTTTATTTGATAAAATAGGTATTTATCCCTACTATGGTGCTATCGCAGCTACCCTTATTGGTTATATAATATCTTTAATTATTCCATTTAAAGCATTAAAAAAAGAATTTCATCTTAATTATAGTCAAACTTTAAGTAAATTACCTAAAATTTTACTAACTTATGCTTTAATGATATTCTTATCTTTAATTAGTTGTGGTATAATTAATAATGTAGAAAATAGAATATTATTAATTATTTATATAGGTATTATAGGAATTATACTTTTAAGTATCTATGTATTAATTAATAAATTAGATTTAACAGATTTATTTGGCAAAGATATAATTAATAAATTTTTTAGAAAGAAAAGGGATAAGAAATGAATATTTATGTAATTATTGCTATTTTAGTAGCTATTATAGCAACACTTATTTTTATTTATTATAGTTCACTTACTAAACTTAAAACTTATAAAGAAAAGATGGATAAAGCGGAAAATATAATTGATACTAACTTAAATAGTAAATTAGATTTAATTATTACTTTAAATGGCTCTATTAAAAAAGTAACAGGTAAAAAAGATTATTTAAAAGATTATGTTTCTATTAGAGATTTAATTATTACTAATGTTGAAAAAGATATGAAATTAGAAGAAGCAGTTAAACTTATTAATGAATTAATGTTAGATTTTAGTGATTTAAATAATGATAAAGATTTTGTTAAAAATTATAAAGCACTAAGAGAAATTGATGAAGTATTAATATCTGCTAAAAATTTATTTAATCAAAATGCTATTCTTTCTAATCAATTAATTAAAACATTTCCTTATAATATAGTAGCCAAGATAGCTAAACTTAGAATAAGAAGTTTTTATAGCACAAATAAAACCGATGATAATGACAACTTTTAAAGTTGCCAATCAATCGGTTTTTTATTATTCTTAATTAAAAATTCATTAGTTTTAGAAAAAGGTTTTGAACCAAAGAAACCACTATTTGCTGAATATGGAGAAGGATGAGGACTAGTTAATACTAAATGTTTAGGATTAGTAATATACTTTCTTTTTTCTTTGGCAAAATTTCCCCAAAGGATAAATACAATTGGATCATTTTTTTCATTTAAGGCTTTAATAATATAATCTGTAAGCAGTTCCCAACCTAAGTTACGATGCGATGCTGGCTTATCTTTTTCAACTGTTAAAACAGCATTTAGAAGTAAAACACCTTCTTCGGCCCACTTTGTTAAATCACCATATTTTGCTGGTTTAATACCTAAATCATTTTCTAATTCTTTATAAATATTTTGCAAAGATGGGGGAATTTTAACACCTTTTTGAACACTGAATGATAAACCATGCGCTTCCCCTTCACCATGATAAGGATCTTGGCCAACAATCACTACTTTGGTATTTTCATAACTTGTTAATTTTAAAGCATTAAAGACAAAATTTTTAGGTGGATAAACAATACTGGTATTGTATTTTTCATTAATCATTTGCATAAATTTTTTAAAACCAGGACTTTTTTCAATAATTTCTAAAATATTATCCCAATCATTTCCAATCATAAAACCCTCCTATTTATGATAATTTTCATTATTGTTTATTTTAAATGCTCGATATATTTGTTCAAGTAATATTCCTCTAAATAAACCATGCGGATAAGTAAGATGACCAAAACTAATTTTTTCTTGACATAAATCTAGTATTTCTTCACTTAAACCATTAGAGCCACCTATTAAAAAGGTAATAGTAGAATGATGATTAAATATATTATTTATATTACTAGCAAATTCTTCACTATTTAAATTTTTACCATTAATACATAAGGCAATATTATAATCCGTATTATTAATAATTTTTAAACAACTAATAGTTTCTTTTTTTATATCTTCATTATCTTTTAATTCAATTATTTCTATTTTATGATATTTAGATATTCTTGTAAAATAATCATTTACTAATTCATTTAAATATTTTTCTTTTAATTTACCAAAACATATAATTTTTATCATAAACTTATCACTTCACTTATTTCATTAGGCTCTGCACATTTTATATCAGTAAAATCAACTTCATATTCTGCCAAAGTTGATTTTACTGTATCCAAAGCTAACTTGGGAGTATTATTATTTTCACTTAAATGCATTAATAATATTTTTTTAGTTTTAGGACCAATTAATTTAGCTAAATAAAATCCAGCAGCTTGATTAGATAAGTGACCTTCATCTGATAAAATTCTTTTTTTAGTCCATTCTGGATAAGTACCATGTACTAACATTTCAACGTCATGATTACTTTCTAGTAAATAAACTTCTCTATTTTTAAGAAGATTAAAATATTTACTCTTAATATAACCAGTATCAGTTATTTGAACAACAGATACTCCATCTTCTTCAATAATAAAATTTCTAGACCCAACTGAATCATGACTCGATTTTATCGCATATATTTTTAAAGAGCCAAAATTCATTTCATCATTATATATTTTTATATGTTGATAATCTTGAATACTATCTAAACTGGCAAACATTTCTTCGGGCATACAAACAGTAATATCAGTTCCTTTAATAAATTTAGTTAAAGCTGATATATGATCTGAATGTAAATGACTTATCAAAATAATATCAATTGATTTTGGATTAACATTTATTTTTTCTAAGGCATTATCAATATATTTTTTATTCTTTCCCATATCCAGTAATATTTTATGTTCTTTGGTTTCAATATAAGTTACATTACCCTTAGAACCACTGGCAAAAACACATACGCGCATCATTTAAATAAATTCCTTGGATTTTGATAAGTACCACCACTATTAGGGTTACCAATCGATACCCCAAAGTGTAAGTGAGTTCCTTGTGATTGACCAGAATTACCCATATAACCAATCGTTGCTCCTCTGGATACTGTTTGCCCAACTCTTACAGGAATAGTTTGTAACATATGGCCATACAAAGTAAAGATATTATTGCCATGGTCGATAATAACATGATTACCATAACCACCACCACAATTATTTGGATAACTACCATTATCAGGACAACCAGAATAAGTATAGACTACTACACCATCATTGGCAGCATGAATTTTAGATCCCCAACCAGAACCAGAAATATCAATACCATTGTGTTGTTTACCCCAACGCCATGCAAATTCACTAGTAACAGCATAAGGGTTTTCCGTAGGCCAACGCCATCCAGCTCCGGTATCATCATAACGTTCCCAACCCCAAACGCTTTCTTGACGACCACGGACAGTAATTTGATCAACTTTGGCTCTAATTACTTCTTCATCATCAATTACTACTTCACTATTTTGTTCACCATTAACAACATTATAATGACTTTTAACAAGTGATAAACCTATTACTCCATTTTGTTTAATAGCGGTATAACTTGGTGATTTTGTATTATCTCTTTCAATTTGGGTATCAAAATCTTTTTCAACCTCTTTTATTTCATAAACAGCATAGGAAAAAGAAATTTGGGGATTAATCAATGTAATATTAACAGTATCTCCCAAAGTAAGAAGTGAATCTTTACTAGAATACTCCGGATTAGCTATTAAAAATTCTTGGGAATTTAATTGATGACTTTCGGAAATAGACTCAATTGTATCCCCAGTTTGAACAGTATAACTTTGTTCTTTAAAATCAAAGCCAAATAATAGTTGTTGAGCAAGCTCTTCACTATTTTCAAATATTTTATCATTAACACTAATATATTTCTCTCTTATAGTTATATTTTCTAAAATACTCATATCATTATAAGTAAGACCTATATCTTCTAATACATTTTGCGTACCATTCATATAGTTGTTATAAGCATCTTCATCAACAAATGCCAATATAAAATCTTCAATTGCATCTTTTAAAATATTTTTATCCAAAATATAAATACTAAAATCTTTATTTTCATCAGTCTTAGTAACTCTTACTTCATAACCACTTATAGTAAAATCTTGCATATCTTCAATTTTATTATAAATAGTTTCTAAATCTGTTATATCAGTATCATAAGAATAATCCTCAACTATTTGAAGACCTTTTGGTGGATAAACATTTTCAACATTATATTTATCTTTTATATCTTGTTGTTTACTATCAATTAAATTATATAAAGCATCTTTATCAGAAATAGCTCCGATTAATTTACCATCTAAATAAACATTAAATACTTTATTAACAGAGTTAGCTAAATTATTATAACTATTAATAGTAATATATAAAAGTAATACTATTACACATAAAATAGTTGTATATATTTTTTCTTTTAATTTCATTAATTCTCTTCCTCAATATTATGAGCTACATTACGAAATGCACTCATATTTTTTTCAAATAATAAATCAACTTTACCTTGACTACCTTTACGATGTTTAGCAATAACTAGTTCAGCAGGAACAATGGTTTCGGTTTTATCTTTTTTAGCATCATAATAATCTTTACGATTAATAAATAAAACTATATCAGCATCTTGCTCAATAGAACCAGATTCTCTTAAATCGGCAAGCATAGGCATTTGATCTTCACGTCTTTCAGCATTTCTGGAAAGTTGGGCACAAGCAATAACTGGTACTCCAAGTTCCAAAGCCATTGTTTTTAAACTTCTAGATATTTCAGATACTTCAACTTGTCTTGATTCAACCCGTTTATTTCCCGTTGTAACTAATTGTAAATAATCTATTACTACTAAACCTAAACCTTTTGGCATACTGGCAAGTCTTCGACATTTAGCTTTAATTTCTGATAATGTTAAAGACATATTATCTTCGATATAAAGATTTGTTTCGGCTAGTTCATTCATAGCTTCATTATATCTTTTCCAATCTTGCTCTAACATATTACCAGTTTGTAATTTATTATTATCAATGCTACCAATACCACTGATAATTCGATTAACAAGTTGTTCAGCAGTCATCTCTAAATTAAAGATAGCCACAGCTTTATCTGTTGTTGTAGCTGCATAAGTAGCCATATTTAATACTAATGCCGTTTTTCCCATACCAGGACGAGCTGCTAAAATAATCAATTCACCAGGTTGAAATCCCGTAGTAATACGATCAAAATCATAAAATCCTGTTTCAAGACCAGTAATTAATTTTTTATTTTTAGCAAGTTCTTCTAATTTAGCTTGGGCTCTTCTTAAAATTTCTTGAATAGGTACAAAATCTTTAACACTTCTTGTCTTAACAACATTTAAAATATTTCTTTCGGCATTATCTAAAACAGTCGTAATATTTTCTTCATCATATGCTTCATTAGTAATTAAAGTAGCAGCATCAATTAAATTTCTTCTAGTAGCACTTTCTTTTAAAATATTTATATAATAATCTAAATTGGCTGTTGTAATTACTGAATCAATAACTTCACTAATATATGCAAGACCACCAATGGCAGTAAGTCTTTTTTTCTTATCTAATTCTTCTTTAATAGTACCAGCATCAATAGGAATACCATTTTCATGCATACTAGTTATAGCTTCAAATAAATATTTATTACGTTCATCAAAAAACATATCAACATTAATTTCTTCACATATTTTATCAACTAAGGAATTATCAATAAATGTTACTCCTAAAACACTCATTTCTGCTTCTTTATTTGCAGGCATAACTCTGGCCATTATCTCACCTACTTTTCTACAACAATATTTATATAAAATTTAACTTTCTTATGTAATTCTACTAAAACTTTATGAACACCTAAACAATCTATATTTCCATCAATTTTTAATAATTTTTTATCAATATTAAAACCCATTTTTTTAAGTTCATCACTTATTTGTTTAGTAGAAATATTACCAAATACTTTATCTTGACTTCCAACTTTTACTTTAAATTTTAAATTTTTATTTTCTAATTTAGCTTTTATTTTATTTAAATCATTTACTAAGGCATCTTCTTCATCTTGTCTTGTTTTTATTTCTTTATCTAAAACTTTTTTACTACCCTTAGTGTATAATACACCTAATTTATTTTTTAGTAAGTAATTTTTACCATAACCATCACTTACTTCAATAATATCATCTTTTTTTCCTTTTCCTTTAACATCTTCAAGTAAAATAATTTTCATATTTACCTCCTAGAACGTTGTAATTATTATAACATAATTTTATAACAATTAATAGATTACTTTCTTACAATCCATTTCCTTTTTCTTCCTGTTCCCATTAATACAACTAACTTTTTATTTTTTAATATTTTAATATATCTTCTAATAGTTCTTTCACAAACATGATATTTTTTACTTAACTCTATTTCTGTAATATAATTATTTAATTTTATATCTTCATAAATATTTTTTAATAAAGAAATTTTTATAGTATGCATATTTACCCCCTTCACTTTATATATAGTGAAGGGAGTAGGCAATTTCCTTTTTTTAGAGCAAAATTTTTAACAAAAATAAAAAGTGATATTTTTTATCACTTAATTATTTAACATATGGTATTAATGCCATAAATCTTGCATATTTAACTTGTTCAGCAATATGTCTTTGATGTTTAGCACATGCACCAGTAACACGTCTAGGTAATATTTTACCTTTTTCATTAATATATTTATTTATTATCATTACATCTTTATAATCGACACTTTTACCAGCACACATTTGACATATTTTCTTTTTCTTACGATAAAATTCTGCCATTATTTATTCCTCCTTTTTAGAATGGTAAATCATCACTACTTAAAGTAACTTCTTCGCCAAAACTTTTGAAAGGATCCTCAGATAAATCTGCTGTTTCCATTGGCATAGTATTTTCTTCCATACCTACATTTGGAGCAACTTCATTATTACTATAACTACCATCTGCTTTTGATGATAAGAAAGTAACATTTTCACATACAACCTCAGTAACATATCTCTTGCTTCCATCTTGGGCATCATAACTTCTTGTTGATATTCTACCCTCAGCAGAAATTAAACTACCTTTATGGCAATATTTTGATACATTACTAGCTTGTCTTTCCCAAACAACACAGTTAATAAAATCTGTTCCTCGTTCACCATTTCTATTAGTAAAATTTTGATTTACAGCAAGAGTAAATCTCGCAACAGCAATTCCATTTTGGGTTGTTCTAAGTTCTGGATCCCTAGTTAGTCTTCCTACTAATAATACTTTATTCATGACCTACTCACTTTCTTTTTTTAAAATTAAATGTCTTAAAATATTTTCATTAATTCTAAGTTTACGATCAAATTCTCTGATAACTTCATGAGTTGCTTCAACATTCATTAAATAGTAAAAACCACTTACCTCTTTATTAATTGGATAAGCAAGTTTTTTTCTACCCATATCTTTGAATTCAATAACTTTTGATTTATTGTCAGTAATTAACTTTTGAATTTCAGTAGTTATTTTCTTTAACATAGCTTCATCAACAGTAGCCTTAACAATAAACATAACTTCATAATTAGTCATTATTCCACCTCCTTATGGTCTTTCGGCTTTTCATATGAAAAGCAAGGAGTAATCAATTTACTCGGTAATAGTATAGCAAAATTGTTAATTTTTGTAAACATTTTTTTGCTTTAAATTATATGATTTTTATTTATGATTTAATACTCATACTTTTTTCAATTATTTTACTTAAATATTCTGTATAATCATCTAAACTAATCGCACCATATTCATATAATTCACTTAATAAATAGCGAAAATTGCTTTTACCAATGGCAGGGATTAATAAAGCAAGAGCTTCAATATCAACTTCCTTTTGTTTAACAAAATAACCAACTAATTCATCAATATTAGACACATATTTTGAAAATCTACTATTAGCTTTTTTTAACTTATTTAATTCTTCATCACTAAATACATGCCATATTCTAAATTCTTCTAAAAGGGCATTATATTCTTCAAATGTTAATTTATTACGTAGTTCCAAAACTTGTTCAAAAGAAAGTTTACCTATTATTCCATCACCTAATAGGGATAAAAATTCACTACTAGTAAAGTGTTCACTAAAAGATATTTCTTCTTGTTTTTCGGTATTCTTTACCTCTTCTTTTTGTTTAGCAAGAAAGAATGGCACTAATCTTTTATATTGTTCTTTGGTCTTTTGTATCTTATCTTGAACAGCCTTTTCTCTTTCTTCTTCACTTAAATCTTTAATTTCAGGTACTAATTTTAATTTACGCATTAACCATAAAAATCTATTATAATCACTTTTAAGAACTAAATAACCTTGATATTCTTTTAAATCAAAGCCACTTTTTCCTTTGGTATTTTGTAAAATTGTTATTAACTCATTATAGTAATTATAATCACCATTATTAATATTCATTTTACTTTGACAGGTTAATATTAAATCATCATTCTTATTTTTTAATGTTGAATTAATTAGTATTTGAAAAGTATTTTCAATATCTAATAAATCTTTAAATTCTTCGGCATATTCATAAAAAATATCAATATATAAAATTCTAACAAAATATTGATTAAAATTTTTTAATTCTTCTTCGGATAATTCACTTTTTCGTTGATTACTTAATTCAATAATTTCAACAAGTCGATTAACTACATCACCATAAGTTTTTAATTGTTCCATTATTATTAACCTTTCTAAACATTAAATCTAAAATAGCAAATATCACCATCTTGAACAGCATATTCTTTACCTTCTAAACGAAGTTTACCATTCTCTCTAACTTTAAGTTCACTTCCAGCTTCTTCTAAATCATTAAAACTCATAACTTCGGCTTTAATAAAGCCTTTTTCAAAATCTGTATGAATAATACCTGCACATTTAGGGGCAAGCATTCCTTTTTTAAAAGTCCAAGCTCGACATTCATCAGGGCCAGAAGTAAAAAATGTTGCTAAACCAAGTAAATCATAAGTAGCAAAAATTAATTTATCAAGACCACTATTGGTAATACCTACTCCTTCTAAAAATGCTTTTTTCTCATCATCAGGATAATCAGCTAAATCACTTTCTAATTTAGCACACATTACTACAACACTTGCTTCTTCTTTCTCAGCATATTCTTTTAATTTTAAGGAATATTCATTATCACCAACCGAAGCTGATACCTCATCAACATTAGCAACATAAATAATCTTTTTTTGAGTTATAAAATTAAAATTTTTAATTATTTCTAAATCATCTTTATTAAAATGTATTAATCTAATAGGAATACTTTTCTCTAAATTATCTTTAATATTTTTTAAAATATTTACTTCTCTAATAGCTTCTTTCTCTTTCGTTGTTTCCGCTTTTTTTTCAATTTTTCCTAAACGATTAACTACAATTTCTAAATCAGCTAAAATAAGTTCAGTATTAATAATTTCAACATCTCTTATAGGATCTGTTTTACCTTCAACATGCGTAATATTTTCATCATCAAAGCAGCGTACAACTTCTACAATGGCATCAACTTCTCTTATATGAGATAAAAATTTATTACCTAAACCTTCACCTGATGATGCTCCGCTTACAAGACCAGCTATATCAATAAATTCAAAAGTTGTTGGTACAATACTTTTAGGTTTATATAAACTAACTAAGTAATCTAACCTAGTATCAGGCACAGTAACAACCCCCACATTTGGCTCAATTGTTGCAAATGGATAATTTGCTGCTAAAATGTGTTTTTTTGTAATAGCATTAAATAATGTTGATTTACCAACATTAGGTAAACCTACTATTCCAGCCTTTAATGCCATTATCTCACCTACTTTCTTTATTTTAACTCATTGTTGGCATACTATTTATACCAAGAGGTATACCAACAACATAGAAGACAATTACTAATACTAGTAATGTTAAACCAATAATAATAGTATACGGAATTTGATATCTAATACTTTCAGATAATTTAATTTTATTATTAGCTTGATTGTATTTTTCTAAAAATGCTAAATAAACAATGAAATAAGCTAAAAGTGGCGTAATATTCATAGTACTAGTTTCAGCAAATCGAAAAACAATTTGCGCAAATTCCGGAGTCATTTCTGATTGCATCATTAAAGGTACAATAGTTCCCGATAACATATACCATTTAAGAGTACTAGATGGAACAAATAAATTTATAATAGCTACTCCTAAAAAAATTAAGATAATAAGTGGTAACCCAGTAAAAGTTGTATTTTTTAAAATTTCACTAAAAGCCGCAACTATATAACTACCAATATTAGTTTGTTTAAAAATACCTATAAAAGTTGAGGCTAAAAAAATCATAACTAACATATTACCAATACCATCTAATGAATGTCCTAAATTATCACAGAAATCTTGATGGTTTTTAATACTTTTAACACCAATACCATAAAATAAACCTAATATGATAAATAATAGAGTAACAACAAAGACAAAACCATTACTAAAAAAGGCATTAACACTAAATAATTTATCAATATAATTAACTTGGGTATTATCAAGTAAAGCTCCACTTAAAGGAAGACCAGGTATAATACTATATATAAATATAAGTAAATAAATACCAGCACTACTACAAGCATAAATCATTCCTTTTTTTTCATCTTTTGTCACAATGTCTTCTTCAAGTTCAGCTTCGGTAAATTCATACTTAGGTAATTTTTTAACTACTATATTTTCGGTAACAATTGTTATTATGTAAGAAACTAGTAAAACGGCTACGGCCATAATTAAAACAAAAGCCATTGTTGATATCATATAATTACTATTTAAAGTATGACTAGCAAGTAATGTATAATTTACTAATCCTGAATCAGTACTAGTAAAAATAACATTAATAGCACTACCACAAGATAAAGCAGCAAAAGATGCTATTATACCAATTGCTGGATTTCTTTTACCATAATAAAATAATAATGCTCCAAGGGGTATAAATATTAAATATGATAAATCACCAAATAAACTGGATAAAACACAAATTAATACAAAGAAGAAAGTAACAGTTTTCTTTTTTAATCTTTTAGTTGTAAGAGTAATTGCAGTTTGTAAAAATCCACTTTTATCCATAATACTAATACCCATTAGTAATATTATTAAATTTGCTAAAACTGTAAAATTAGCAAAATTAGATACTGTATTTGTAAATATATATTTAACACCACTTAAACTTAATAATGATTTTATTACTTCTGTTTGAGGAGTTAAATCCAAAGTAATATTATTAACACTATAATAAGTTGCTTGTACATCTAATAAATGTAAAAATCCACTTAATAAGATTGTTACAAATATTAATAATACATATGTCATTATAGGATGTATTTTTATTCTACTTTTCCTTCTTATTCTCTTCATCTTTAAGCACCTTCTTTAATTTCTTTTGAAATTCTAATCGATCCATCATAATTTCTCTACCACAGTTATCACATTTTAACTTTATATCAACACCAACTCTGGTAATAACCCATAAATTAGTGCCACAAGCATGTTGTTTTTTCATAATAACTTTATCATTAAGAGAAAATGTATTTTCCATTATTCATCCTCAATAGAAATATTTAATATTTCCATTATTCTTTCTAAATCTTTCACTGTATCAAAAGAAATTTCAATTTTATTTTTATTTATTTTAACTTTATTACCAATTTTATCACTGATAACATTTTCATAAATATGTAATTTAGGATCAATCTCAGTTGTATTAATTGGCTTTCTTTTAACAACATCTTTATTATTAACTAATTTTTCTAGTTCTCTAACATTTAAATTATCTTTAATAATTTTGTTAGCTAACTCATCTATTTGTTTACTATCTTCAAGTTTACTTAAAACTCTGGCATGGGATGTGGAAATCTCTTTACTTATTAACATTTTTTGAATATTATCAGGTAAATTTAAAAGACCTAGTAAATTAGTTATATAACTTCTACTTTTACCAAATTTAAGAGCAAATTCTTCTTGGGTAAAACCTTTTAAATTAATAATATTTAAAATACTCTTTGCTTCATCAATAGGATTTAAATCTTCTCTTTGAATATTCTCTATTAAAGCTATTTCCATCATTTCTTCATCAGTAAATTCTTTAATAATAGCTGGTACTTCACTAAGACCTGCTAAACGAGATGCTTTGCATCTTCGCTCTCCTGCTACAAGTTCATAACCTTTAATACTTCTTTTTACAATAACTGGTTGCACTACGCCATACTCTTTAATAGAAGTAGCTAATTCTTGTAATGATTCTTCATTAAAAGTTTTTCTTGGTTGATGAGGATTACTTCTAATATCATCTAATTTAATCATAACTACATTATTTTTATTATCTGATACTATTTCTTTTTCAAAATTATCAAAATCGATAATATTGTTATTACTAAATAATTGTTCTAATCCTCTACCTAAGGCTTTTTTCTTAGTTTCCATCTCTATCCATCACTTCCTTTGCCAAGTTATGATAAGCTTCCGTAGCTCTACTCGTTGGATCATATTCATTAATAGGAATACCATGAGATGGTGCTTCGACTAATCTTACCAATCTTGGAATTATTGTATTAAATACTTTATCTTTAAAATATTTTCTAATTTCTTCAATTACTTCTAAACCAATATTAGTTCTACCATCAAGCATTGTTAAAAGTACTCCTTCAATTCTTAAATTAGGATTCATTCCTGATTGAACCATAATAATTGTATTTAATAATTGGGTAATACCATCAAGAGCAAAAAATTCACATTGAACTGGTATTATAACTGAATCACTAGCAACTAAGGCATTCATTGTCCCAAGACCTAGGGATGGTTGACAATCGATAATTATATAATCAAATATATGCTTTATACTTGATAGAGCATTTTTTAATTGTTCATTTTGTCTAAAATCTTTATTCTCCAACATTTTTTTGACAAATTCAACATCAATTCCAGCTAAACTAAGAGTTGAGGGAATGATAGCTAAATTTTCAAATTTAGTTTTAATAATTGCTTCTTCAATATTACAATTTTGAGTTATAACATCATAAATATCATGCTCAAAGTCATTGTTATTATAGCCAAGTCCTGTGGTAGCATTACTTTGAGAATCCAAATCAATTAATAATACTTTTTTACCTTCTTTGCCTAAGGCTGCTGCTAGATTGATACTAGTAGTAGTCTTACCAACACCACCTTTTTGATTTACTAATGAAATAACCTTAGCCATAATACACCTCTAATTTTAATACATTTTTCACTACTTAATATTTTATCATATAAATATCATTTTTGGGAAAATTTTTATTACTTTTTTAAGAAAAAGAAAAGAAAGAATTTATCTTTCTATTTATCTACTTAATTTTGGCTCTTGACTTTCTAAATATTTAGCATAAAATTCATCTTTTACTACTTTATCTAAATGTAAATAATATTTAAGATTATCAGATATATCATCTCTTTCACTTAACACTTCGATTTTAGAATATATACCTTTTTCCATAGAAGTTGCAAGTTTAGCAAATGCACTAAATTTACATTCTAAAACATTCAATCTAGAAATATTCATTACCTCTGTAACTTCATCATAAGTCATACTTTCACCAGTATTAAAACCAAAATGATATCTAAGTACTTCTAATTCCATAGATGTATATGATGAAAATGCCCTAATACTTGTTTTAGCAAGTAATTCAATAAAATTGATTATACAATCTTGATATAATTTATTAGTACTATATTCTGCTTCTAATAATGGATATTTTTTAAATAATTCTTTTAATAATTCTTGATAAGCATATTCTTTCATAAAACCTCCTGAATTGTTTATTATATTAACACTAAATATAATTTTTGTAAATAAATAAAAAGTTACTGTGAAGTGAAAAGTTAAATTCCAGTTTAAAATAAAAAACAAAAATGAAGAAGAAAGTTCCGAAAAAAGGGACTTTT
>CANQVV010000024.1 GCA_947627385.1 uncultured Bacilli bacterium | reverse complement strand
ATCTATTAGAGATTATCCTAATACTTCTTATTTATTTATGGATTATTGGAATGATAATCAATATGGTCTAACATAGACTTTTTATATTGACATTATCATGAAGTAAATAGTAATTATTCTAAAAGTATTAAGATAAGGAACTTGTCATATTATTGTTCATACTATTCTCAGATAGTAGAAAGAGGAAGAGAATATGAAGAAGAGATGGAAACAGTATTAATAAATTTAAACTATCAAATGAATAAAAGCTTACCGATGAAAGAAACCTATTATATAATTGGCAAAGAAAGAGGGAAAAGATATACAAATAGTTTTAAAATAATAGATGTGAATCTTGCTAAATATAAAGAACTTTGTTATGATGAGTGTATCAAAGGGAATAAAGAACATATACATATAGTAATGTTAAATTCAAATATAGAAGAAATAAAAAAGTTAAGTAAAAAAGATGAAGTAGTAAAGGAGTATGAAGAGAAGATGTTAACATTAACCAAAGATGGAGTAGTAATAAATCATTTAAGTTATGAAGAAGACCAAGAGAAAATAATGCGATCATTAAAAAAAGAATATAGAAAAGAAGGATTAGAAGAAGGAATAAAAGAAGGAAAAAAAGAAATAGCAAAGAAATTGTTACAAATGAATATGAAGATTGAAGATATAATTAATGCAACATCTTTAAGTGAAGAAGAAATAAAAAAATTACAATAATTAATATAGTAGAATTAAGTGTTAAACTTAGTTCTTTTTTTAAATTAGTGCTTTATAAATATAGAAGAAAAAGTTATAATAAAATTAACTGGATGTGATATTATGAAAAAATTATTTAAAAATAAAAAATTTATAATAACTTTTATTATTCTTTTAATTTTAATAGTTATTGGTACTACATATACCATATTATGTTTAAATAATAAAAAAAATAATAATGATACTACATCAAAAATAGAAGAAAAAGATAAAGCAAAACAAGAAACTGACGAATATAAAGTTACTTTTAATCCTAATGGTGGTTCAGTAGTAGATAGTATTACTGTTAAAAGTGGAGAAAAAATAACTAAACCAGCAGATCCAACAAGAATTGGTTATGAATTTGTAGGATGGAAGTTAAATGAAGACGATTTTGATTTTGAAAAAGAAATAACTTCCGATATTACATTAACAGCTACTTGGAAAAAAGAAGAAGATAAATCTTCAACAAGTAATTCTAGTAGTAGTAAAACTTCATCTAGTAGTAAAAAATATACTTCAACTATTGATAAAATAAATTTAAATGAATATCCAACAGTCTCTATTGATTATAAAAATTATACGCAACCGATTGGTTATTATTTTATTACTAATCTTGGAGATGTATTTCCAAGTCTTGCGGGCAAAAGTAATATTGAACTTTCTTGGGACGAAGATGATCCTGCTAGTCAAGGATTGGATTTAAAAATAAATGAATGGTATGCTTCCTTTGATAAATTACAATTTGATACTTCAAAAGAAAATAATGCTAAAACAATATTAAATAATATTAAAAATAAGAAATATAAGGGAGTTATATTTGAAACAAGTGTAGGTAGTCCATATCCAAGTTATAATGAAAATCATAGTGTATCTTATAAATATGAATTTATAACTGTTAGTAAAACGCCACTTACAACTTTATATAATCAAATGAAAAGTGTAAGAGATAGTTTAGATTCAGAAATTTCTAGTGCTTTGAGTGGCTCTATTAAAGTAACATTCCCTGGTTATGGTGTGTATGGTAAATATGAAGCAGGTATTTTATCCGAAAAATTATGCGAAGAATATAATTTAGTTTGTGATCGGTGGTAATTTATGAAAAAAAGATTATTTATAATATTGTTTTTGATATTAATTCCTACCATTAGTTATGCAGCATCTAATCCTTATCCCAAAACTCAAACCTTTAATGGAGTAGTTAGTACTCCTTGTACAAGAGTGGTTTGGCAAGAAGCCTATGATAGACTGGGAATTGCTCTTCCTGGTTGGGGTAATGCAGTTGATTGGTATCGAAATGCTGCTAATGCTGGATATCAGGTAGGAAGTGAAGCAAGACCTAATTCAATTGCGGTTTATTCTGGATTTCAAGGTTATGGTCATGTTGCTTTTGTGGTGTCAGTAGATGATGAAACAATGCGCATTGTCGAAAATAGAGGAGATGGCGAAGGCAAAAGAGAAGGAAGTAGAAGTAAAGGAATTGGCTCTGGTGAACAAAGTGATCTTTACTTAATTGGGTTTATTTATATAACTGAACCTAAATCATCTGGCAGTTCTTCTAGTTCTACTAGTTCAACCAATACAACAACTACTCAAAAATCAAATAATAGTAATTTAAAAAGTTTAACTATTTCAGGTATAGATTTCAATTTTTCAACTGATAATTATTTTTATAACTTAGATGTACCAAATGAAATAAATAATATTAGTATTACAGGAGAAGCATCTTCTAATAAAGCTAAAATAGATGGACTACAAGATTATGATTTAAAAGTTGGAGAAAATATAATTACTATAAAAGTAACTGCCGAAGATCAATCAGAAAGTAATTATATTTTAAATATAACTAGACAAGAATTAGATACTACTAATAAAGAAGAATTACCAAAAGAAGATGAAAAAATACCAAAGAAAAAAATTTTTAAATGGTCAAATTATTATTTAATACCAATTATTGGTTTAATAGTATTATTAAGTATTAGCATAATTATAATTAAAAGAAAAAAGGGTAAATAATTGAATAGTTAGTTATGGTTATGTTAAAATAATATCGTAAATAATGGAGTTTAATATGAGTACTAAACTAGAAAAAATAATAAAAAAATATAATACATTTATTAAATATATAGGGGTGGCTATATTAAGTTTTTTAATTGATATAGCTCTTTTTACTTTATTTAATTTTCTATTATTAAATAAGATTATAATTTCTACTATTTTAGCCAGAATTATCTCATCATTTATTAATTTTTTACTTAATCATAATCAAGTATTTAAAAGTAAAGAAAATAAAAAAAATACTATTGTTAAATATTATTTATTAGTAATAATTCAAATGTTAATTTCAGCATTTGTAGTTAATAAATTATATGAACTTATTAATATTAATCCAACTATTATTAAAATACCTGTCGAATTTTTCTTATTTATTTGTAACTATCTTATTCAAAAATTTATTATTTTTAAATTCAATAAATAAATATACAATCATATAGTTTTATAGTATAATAAATATATGAAAATAGGTGATGATATGACTAAAAGTGAAGAATTTTTATGGAGTCATTATTATAAAGAGAATGAAAGAAATATAAAAGTACCAGATATGTCATTATATACTTATATGTTATCTACTACTAAAAATTATTCATCTAAGATTGCTCTTAATTATTTTGGTAAAAAAATTACATTTAAAGAATTTAAAAATTATATCGATAAATGTGCTAAAAGTCTTAAAGTATTAGGAGTAAATAAAGGTGATATAGTAACTATTTGTATGCCTAATACACCTGAGGCAGTTATATCTTTTTTTGCTGTTAATAAAATTGGGGCCATTGCTAATATGATCCATCCTTTATCAGCCGAAGAAGAAATTAAACAATATTTAAATAATACTAAAAGTAAATATATGATAGCGTTAAATCAATGTTATAGTAAAATAAAAAAGATTATTAAAGATACTTTTGTTAAAAGAGTAGTTATTGCCAGTCCATCTGATTCTATGCCAATAATTATGAATACTTTATATAATGCAACAATGGGTAGAAAAGAAGAAAAACCAGTTAATAATAAGATGTATTTATTTTGGCAAGAATTTATTAAACTTGGATATAGTTATGAAAAAGATACCTTAGTAAATATGCATAGTCAAGATACAGCTGTTATTCTTCATAGTGGTGGAACAACCGGAGTTCCTAAAAGTATTGTTTTAGCTAATAGTTCGATTATCGGAGTAAATGAACAAGCAAAAATATTTTTTCCCGAAGCCGAAGTTGGCGATTCCTTACTTTTAATTTTGCCACTTTTTCACTGCTTTGGTTTAGTTGTTGGAATGTTTATTCCATTATGTCGGGGAGCAAGTACCATTTTAATTCCTCAATTTGATGCTAAAAAATTTGATAAATTATTATCAAAATATCATCCAACATTTTTATTAGGGGTGCCAACTCTTTTTGAAGCAATGTTAAATAATAAAAAAATAAATAATATGGATTTATCTTATCTTAAAACATTAATATGTGGTGGTGATTCTTTATCTAAGAAGAAAAATGCTGAGATTAATGAATTTTTAGCTGCTCATCATAGTAGTGCCAAAATTATCCAAGGTTATGGGATGACTGAAACTTGTGGACCGGTATGTTATGGCACCCATGGTAGTAATAAATTAGGAAGTATTGGTATTCCCTTACCAGGTAATATTATTCGAATTTGTGATGAAGAAAATAGAGAAGTAAAGCCAGGTGAATTGGGAGAAATTTGCATTCATAGTATAGTAGTAATGCAAGAATATTTAAATAATTTAGAGGAAACGAAAAAAATATTAACAACTCATAGTGATAATCGTCAATATATTCATACGGGAGATTTAGGCTATATGGATGAAGATGGGGTAATTTATTATGTTCAAAGAAAGAAAAGAATAATTATTTCATCAGGATATAATATTTATCCTCAATATATTGAAAATGTTTTAAAAGATCATCCTTATGTTAAAGATGCTTGTGTAGTAGGTATACCGCATCCTTATAAAAAAGAAATAGCTAAGGCTTTTATAATTTTAAAAGATAATGTCGAAGAAACTTATACAGTAAAAAAAGAAATAATGGATTATGCTGAAAAAAATTTAGCTCATTATATGATACCAAGGGAATATATTTACCGAAAAGAATTTCCGAAAACCAAAATGGCTAAAACTGATTATTTAAAATTACAAGAAGAACTTATAAATAAAAAAGATTAGTCTTAAAATATAAATTATGTTATAGTAATATTAGGTGATAAAATGATTTTCTTATGGAGTTTTTTAATATTTATTTCTTTATATATCATTTTTGTAATGTTTAAAGCATATAAAGAAAATGAGTTTAATATGTTTTGGTATAATTTTTTAAAATATCCTTTGGGTCTTATATTTAAAATATATTATCCTTATAAAGTAATAAATAAAAAATATGCAAAAACTGAGGGACCGGTAATTTATGCTGGTAATCATATTCATTTAATGGATCAATGTTTAGTTATTCTAAATAGTAATCGTTCGATTCATTATTTAGCTAAAAAAGAGTATTTTGATAATGCTAAAACCAAATGGTTTTTTAAAATGGTTGGTTGTATTCCCGTTAATCGGGAAATTCATGATGAAGATGCAAAAAATAAAGCTTATGAAGTTTTAGAAAAGAATTTAGCCTTAGGAATTTTTCCCGAAGGTACTCGTAATAAAACAACCAAATTATTGCTACCTTTTAAATTTGGAACAGTTTCGATGGCTAAAAAATATAATGCTACTATTGTTCCATTTGCTGTAACTGGTAATTATAAATTTCGAACTAAAAATTTAAAAATAAATTTTGGTCAACCTTTTAAAGTTACAACGGATGATTTAGAAAAAGAAAATGAAAAATTATATCAAACAATATTAAATTTAATAAAGGAAAATCAAAAATGAAAAATATTTATGTTAAAGATTTATTAGAAAAATGTAATTGTACTTTGGTACAAGGTGACAAAGATACTATTTTAAATAGTTTTTCCAAAGATACGCGTACTATTAAAAATGGTGATGTTTTTATTGGGATTAAAGGTGATAATTTTGATGGTAGTTCTCTTTATTTAGAAGCCTTAGAAAAAGGAGCTTGTGGTTGTATTTTAAATAATAATGTTGAACTTAATAAAGAAATTAATAAAAAATATGCTGATAGATTTATTGTGACTGCTGAAAATACCATTAAAGTTCTTCAAGATTTAGCCAGCTATAAACGAAGTTTATATGATATTCCCGTAATAGGCATTACAGGTAGTGTAGGAAAAACTAGTACCAAAGATATTATTGCTAGTGTTTTATCAGAAAAATTTAATGTTTTAAAAACTGAGGGCAATCTAAATAATCATATTGGTTTACCTCTTACTATCTTAAAGTTAAAAGATCATGATTGTTTAGTAGTAGAAATGGGAATGAATAATCTTGGGGAAATTAGTATTTTATCTAAAATTGCCAAACCAACTATTGCTATTATTACAAATGTTGGGACAGCACATATTGGTAATCTTGGTTCTCGGGAAAATATTTTAAAAGCTAAATTAGAAATATTAGATGGCCTTCAAAATGGTAAAATAATTCTTAATAATGATAATGATTTATTAACTAAATGGTATCAAGAAAATAAAAAAAGATATGAAATAATTACTTATGGTGTAGAAAATAATAGTGACTATATGGCTTATGACATAACTCTTAATAAAGATAATAGTATTTTTAAAGTAAACAATAATTTATTTAAAATAAACATTCCTGGTATTCATTTTGTTTATAATAGTCTTTGTGCTTTGGCAGTAGGTAATATATTTGCTATTTCTACTGAAAAAATAAAACAAGGAATTGAAAACTTTACCTTAACTAAAAGAAGAATGGAAATAGTAAATGTTAATAATTATACTATTATTAATGATTCATATAATGCTAATCCTGATTCGGTAATGATGGCTCTAACTTACTTAGGTTCTTTAAAAAACACTCGTAAAATTGCAGTTTTAGGAGATATGTTAGAACTGGGAGATTATAGTGAAAAATTACATCGTAGTTTAGCTAAAACAATCATTAATAATAAAATAGATATTTTAATTACTGTTGGTAAGAATGCCAAATATATTAGTGAAGAATGTTTAAATTTAGGATTTAATAAAAATAATATATATATTTTTAATAATAATAAAGAAGCAATAGAAAAAATAAAAGAAATCAAAAAAGTTAATGATAGTATTTTACTTAAAGCTTCCTATGGAATGAATTTTATTGAAATATATAATGATTTAACAGAAAAGGAAAGAATTTAATTAGTAATTCTTTCCTTTTCTATTTCTTCTTGATTAGCAAGTCCTAATATATAATCGGCAGATACTCCTAAATATTGGCATATTTGAGGTAAGTATGTTACAGGCATAATATTAATACCTTTTTCGTAACGTGCATATTGTTGTTGCTTGATTCCTAAATGTTTAGCAATTTCTCTTTGAGTAATATTTTTACTCTCACGAATATATTGAATTTTTTCATTATAATACATTTAACCACCTGCAAAAATAATACCTTTTTTCACAACACATATGTTGACAGTTGAACTTATGTGTTGTAAAATTTAATTGAATTATAAAATATATAAATAGAAGATATACATTAAAAAGTAATAATTATCCATAATAAAAAGAGGAGTATTGTGAGTATGAAAGAAAGTAACAAAAAATATCTAATGTATGCAGTAATGTTTGTAGTATTATTAATAATAGTAACAGTAACAAGTACATATGCCTATTTTCAAGTAAATGTAACAGGAAGTATAGCTAATTCAACTATAACAACAACAACCGATTGTATAGATATAAGTATAGCCAATGATAGTAGTGGTAATATTAGTTTGCCATTTAATTATCCAGTAACAGATAGTTATGCTACATCAACAATAACCAATCCCGTTGAAGTACAAGTAAAAAATAATTGTAGTAATAAAGTAAGTTATTCGTTAATCTTAACAACATTAACAAAAAGTGGAGAAAGTAGTATAGCAAGTAGTAAAATAAGATATCAAGTTAAGAAAAAGATAGGTACAGAAAGTGAAGTAGTTTGGAAGAAACCCAATTATTTAACTAGTTTACAAATGTTACCCACAGGAAATACAACATCAGAATTATTAAATAAAGAATTAGATAGTAAAAGTGCCACTAGTTCATATAATAATAGAGAAAGTTATGTAATAGATGGAACAAGTATTGAAGGAAATACAACCAATACTTATAAAATATATTTATGGGTAGATTATTATGAAGGAGATACAGCAATGTATGATTTATCGACAGGAGTAGAGAAAAGTGGAGTAAGTCATAAAAGTAGTTATGATAATAGTACCAAAGGTCAAACATTTAAGAGTGCTATAAGTGTCATAACCAATTTAGGAGATACAATAATAGAAGATTTAAGTGGTAATGGTAATGTAGGAATAAATTATGGAGCTGAATTTGTCAGTGATGGTATAATGACTGCAAATGAAAACTTTCGTTCTTGGGTTGATGCCGGATTAGTTTATCACAATTTTAGTTCTGATGTTTCGGTAATTGTAAGAGATAAGATAAATAATGTGGTATGGGGTAATGGAGAAAGTTATATTTTTGGAAATCAAGATGGTGGAGGAATTGGCATAAGTTTTAGTTCTGGTAGGAAAAATTTTATTTATGTATTGGCTGCTGCTGATGGATATAGACATGGATCAAAAATATTTAATTATAATCTAAATCAATTTTACACTATGATAGTAACTTATGATGGAAAAAATGCAAAATTGTATATAAATGGTGAATTATTTGAAACTATACCAACTACTGGTACTATATCACCAATATCAGTACCGTTTTTAATCGGTGAAAATGCTGATTATGCTACTTCATCTTCTGCATATACTACTAATTTTGGAAACAAATATCTTAATAAACAGTATGCTGATATTTTATATCAAACAATAAGTGATGCCTTAATATTTGATCGGGCTTTAACAGAAGAGGAAATCAAAGCAAATTATACAAATATACCTAATCCGGTAGATAAAACTAATTTACTTTTATGGTATAAATTTACGAATTAAAATGTTTTTCTAAATAATAGATAAACATTTTTTATTTTCAAAAATATTGGTAAATATAACTCTCGTGTTGAAAAAAAAATTATTATTTGGTAGAATTATTTTGTGTGGAAAGGTATTGATTATGGATAAAACTAGTATTTTTAATGTGGCAGCATTAAGACAAGAAATGATTTTATTAACTGTTAATGAAGTAATTGAATCATTAGAAAAAAAAGGATATAAAGCTGAAAATCAATTAGTAGGATACTTACTTACTGGTGATGTTTCCTATATTTCAAATTTTGAAGGAGCCCGTGATAAAATGCGTAATTTAAAAAGAGAAGAAGTTTTATTAGCTCTTATTAATTCTTATGAAGGTAAATAATATGCGTTATTTAGGACTTGATTTAGGAACAAAAACCTTAGGTATTAGTATTACTGATCGGACTAATACCTTAGTAAGCCCTTTAAAAGTATTACATTTTAAAGAAGAAGATTATGAATCCATTATTGCTAGTGTCAAAGAAATTGTTGTAGATAATAATATATCTTTAATTGTCTTAGGGTTACCTAAAAATATGGATGGCACTATTGGCTTTGCTGGACAAAGAAGTCTTAATTTTCAAAAATTATTAGAAAATGCTGGTATGAAAGTAGAATTAATGGATGAACGATTAACAACCAAAGAAGCAGAGGGGATTGTTCATAATAATAATGATAATGTTAAAAATACGAAACATAAAATTGATAGTATAGCAGCCTCTATTATTTTAGAAAGTTATCTTAAAAAGGTGGCTAAATGATTTTAGAAAATAATAAAGGAATGCAAAAGGAATTTGCAGTTTTACTGAAAATAAATGCTCATGATAAAGAATATATAGTTTATCAAGATAAAGAAAATAAACAAGTATATACAGGAATTAAGAAAAATAATAAATTATTAAAAATTAATAAAGAGGAAGAAGATATTGTTAATGATATCTTAGATGTGATTAGTTAGAAGTGGTGGTATGAAAAAGAAAAAAAGTATTATTATTGTTTGTATAAGTATATTAGTAATAATTTTACTTTTAATAGGTTTATATTTTTATGGCCTTACAAGTGTAAGTAAAAATTCTGAAAAAGTAAATTTTAAAATTGAATCTGGTACATCAACCAAAGAAATAATAAATAATTTATCAGAAAGTAAATTAATAAAAAGTAAATTTGCTAGTTTAATTTATGTTAAATTACATAAAGATATTATTATTCAAGCTGGTACTTATGAATTAGATCGAAATTTAAGTACCCAAGAAATATTTGAGATATTAAATAGTGGTAAAGCTAAACATGATACAATTAGAGTAACTTTTATTGAAGGTAAAAGAATAGTTGACTATATTAAAGTAATTAATGAAAATTTTGGCTATAGTGAAGAAGAAATATTAAATGTCTTAAATGATCAAAATTATTTAAAAGAATTAATCAATAAATATGATTTTTTAGATAATTCTATTTTAAATAGTGAGTTATATTATTCTTTGGAAGGTTACTTATTTCCATCAACTTATGAGTTTTATAAAAATGCTACTATTAAAGATATAATTGAAAAAATGCTTGCTAAATGTGGCGAAGTGTTAGATAATTATAGTGCTGCCATTAATGACTCAACATATAATGTGCATGAATTATTGACAATGGCTAGTATTATAGAAAACGAAACTATGATAAAAGAAGATCGACCTATTGTTAGTCAAGTTATCTATAAAAGATTAGGAATGAATATGGCTCTTGGTATGGATGTAACAACATATTATGGTGTTAGAAAAGCTTTGAGTGAAACTTTAACCCAAAGTGACTTAAATGCACAAAATGCATATAATACTAGAAATACATCCTTTATTGGACTTCCAGCAGGACCAATTAGTAATCCAAGTGAAGATTCCATAAAAGCTGTATTTAATCCTAGTGCAACAACTGATTATGTATATTTCTATGCAGATAAGAGTGGTAAACTCCATTTTGCAAATACATATACAGAATTTCAAGAGTTAATTTCTAAATATAGTTAGGTGGTTAAAAAATGAAACAATTATTAGTAGAAATTGAAGATTATGCGCAGGAAAAAAATGTTCCCATAATTGAAAAAAAATCTATTGCTTTTATAATGAAATATATCAAAGAGCACAATGTTAAAAATATTTTGGAAATAGGTTCTGCTATTGGTTATTCTGCTATTTTAATGGCTAGTTGTAAAGACGATGTTTTCATTACAACTATTGAACGTGATGAAGAACGTTATATGGAATGTTTAAAAAATGTAAAAAAATGCGGTTTAGATAAAAAGATTAATGTTGTTTTTCAAGATGCCTTAGATGTTAATTTATCAGCTGATTTAAAATATGATTTAATTTTTATTGATGCTGCAAAGGGCCAATATACTAAGTTTTTTGAAAAATATAAATATTTCTTAAAAAATGATGGTGTAATTATTACTGATAATATAAAATTTCATGGTTATGTTGGCAAATCTAGTGATATAGAAAGTAAAAATCTTAAAGGATTAGTTCAAAAGATTGAAAACTATATTAATTTTCTAAAAGAAAATCAAGAATTTGATACTAAATTCTATGATATAGGTGATGGGCTATCTGTAAGTACTTGGAAAAATGAAAAATAATATTTTAATTACAATAAATAAATTAGAAGATATTAAAAAGTTAAAAGAATTAGGTATTAATAACTATGTTTTACCCATTCATGGTTATTGTGTAGGAATACCTAATACTTTTTTAATTTCTTTAATACCTAATAATAGTTATATTTATATTAATAGAATTTTAGATAATGATAGTATAGATAAATTAAAAGAAGATTTAAAAAGCAATCAAGATAAAATAAAAGGTATTATTTTTGATGATTTAGGTGTTTTAGAAATAGTAAAAGATATGAAAATGGAAAAAATACTATATTTAAGTCATTTTAATACAAACGAAGAGTCAATTGCTATATATTTAAATTATGTTGATAGTTGTGTAGTATCCACTGATATTACAAAAAATGAACTAGAAAGGATTGTAAATAAATTTCCTAATAAACTTACTATATTTACTTTGGGATATGTAAGTAGTATGTATTCTAGACGTTTACTTTTAGATAATTATACGAAATTTCATCATTTACCATATCAAGATACTTTACATATAGATAATACTAATCATAAATTTTTAGTTTATGAAAATGAATTTGGTACCATCTTTTATCATGAGCCAATATTTAATGGTTTAGAACTTTTAAGTTTTCCAGCTAAATATTTCTTTATTAATTCTAGTTTTTTAAATTTAGATGATATTATAGATATGTTAAATGGTAAAAAAAATTTTGGTGATACAGGATTCTTATATCAAGCAACAATTTTTAAATTAAAGGGTGATCAAAATGACTGAACTACTTGCCCCAGCTGGTGATTTAGAAAGATTAAAAATTGCTCTTATTTATGGGGCTGATGCTGTTTATATTGGTGGTAAAGATTATAGTTTAAGAGCTAATGCTAAAAATTTTAGTATTGATGAAATAAAAGATGCGGTTAACTTTGCTCATAATTTAAAAAAACGCATTTATGTCACTGTCAATATAGTGTTTCATGAAGAAGATTTAAAAGGGTTAAAAGCATATTTAGAAAAATTAAAAGAAATAGATGTTGATGCTGTTATAATTAGTGATATTGTAGCAGTATCCTTAGCCAAAGAAATTGGTTTAGATATAATTTTATCTACTCAGGCTAGTACTTTAAATTATATGGCTATTAAATTTTGGCAAAATTTTGGTATAAAAAGATTTGTTTTAGGTAGAGAAGCCACAAGAGAAGATATTATCAGAATAAAAAAAGAAACTAATGCTGATATCGAATGCTTTATTCATGGGGCTATGTGTACCTCAATAAGTGGTAAATGTGTTTTATCTAATTACTGTACAAATAGAGATTCTAATAGGGGTGGATGTGCACAAATATGTCGTTGGGTATTTACTACCCCCGATAAACCAGATTTTACTTTTATGAGTAAAGATTTAAATATGGTAGATTATATAGAAGATATGATTAATATTGGGGTTAATTCTTTTAAAATAGAAGGAAGAATGCGATCAGTTTATTATATAGCTACGGTTATTTCTTGCTATCGTAAAATAATTGATGGTATAAATAAGCAAACTTTATCCGAAAAAGATAAAATATATTATAAAAAAGTTTTAGATAGAGTAGCTAATCGTGATACAATTGCTCAATTTTACCAAAAATTTCCTGGTGTCAATGAAAGTTATTTTCAAGATCGCATAGAATTAAGTAATCAGGATTTTTTAGGCCTTGTCTTAGATTATAATCCTGATAAAAAACAAATTTTACTAGAACAAAGAAATTTCTTTAAAAAAGGTGATGTTGTAGAATTTATTGGTCCTAATATGGAAACTTTTACATATACTATAAATACCATTATTAATGAAGATAATGAAGAAATTGATGTTGCTAGACATCCTCAAATGCATGTTTTTTTACCAATAGAAAAGCAAGTTGAAAAATATGCTATGATGCGAATAAAATTATTTGACAAATAGACTAAATAGTAGTATCATTTTGTAAGTCAACAAAAAAGGAGAAATTTTTATGAAAAAAGAAGATTTATTCGAACTAACTGCTGAGGGATACTTAGAGTTAGAGACTGAGTTAAATGAACTTAAAAATGTTAAAAGAAAAGAAGTAATTATTGCTTTAAAAGAAGCCAGAGCTATGGGTGATTTATCAGAAAATGCTGATTATGATGCTGCCCGTAATGATCAAGCTCAAATAGAGGCTAGAATTAAAGAATTAGAATATAAACTTGAACATAGTAAAATAGTAGATGCCAAAAAGAATAAAAATAGTATTGGAATTGGTTCAGTAGTTACTATTAAAGATGATGATGGTGATGAAGAGGAATATAAAATAGTTTCCTCAGTAGAAGCAGATCCATTTAATAATAAAATATCTGTTGAATCACCAATTGGAACAGCTATTAAAGGGCATAAATCTGGTGATACTGTTTTAGTTGAAAGCCCTAATGGTGGTTATAATATTACAATATTAAAAGTTGCTTAATAAAATAAGCAATTTTTTATGAAATTTTTGAAAATAAAAAGGAAAAACATCTCTAAATGCACTATATATATAAGTGAAGAGGTGTTTTTATATGAACGAGAAAAATTATTATAATAATGTAGTTGAATTAATTGAAGAATTAGAAGTTAACAAAAAAGTCCGAGAAATAAAAGATAATAGAGAAACTTTATTTACTTATTGGCATATTGGTAAATCTATTGTTGAAGCCCAAGGTGGTAATGTTAGAGCAAAGTATGGTGATAATTTAATAAAACGTTGGGGTGAGAAATTGGCCCAAGAATATGGAAAAAATTATGATTACACAAATTTAACAAGATATAAAAAATTTTATTTATTATTTTCAAATATTGACACGTTGTGTCAACATTTGAATTGGTCAATTTATCGATGTTTATTACCAATCAAAAATGAAAATGAAAGAAATTATTATATCAATCAAGTAATATTAAATAATCTTTCAGTAAGAGAGTTACGTAATGAAATAAAAAGTAAATCTTTTGAAAGATTATCTTATGCTGATAAAGAAAATATCAAAATAATTCAAGAAAAAGAAGAAAATAATTTAACAATTCAAGATATGTTAAAAGATCCGATAATTCTTAAAGTAGATAAAAATACTAAAAAATTAAATGAAAAAACAATTCATAAATATATTATTGAATTATTAGAAAACAAATTTATGGAACTAGGCATAGGTTTTAATTTAACAGGTCATGAATATAAAATAAAAATAAATAATAAAACGTTTAAAATAGATTTATTATTTTTTAATACAGAACTAGATTGTTATATTGTTGTAGAAATAAAATCAAGAGAATTACAGAGTAAAGATATAGGCCAATTAGAATTCTATGTCAGTTATGTAGATAAAAATATAAAGAAAAATCATCATAATAAAACAATAGGTATTTTAATAGTTAAGAAAAAAGATAAATATGTTATTGATTATATAACTAATGATAATTTATTTATTACTACTTATAAATTATTGCAATATTAAAAGATTTAATTTATAATATTTTTCACAAAAAAGGGAAGTTTTGAGTATGCAAAATGATAAAACTAATGAAAAAAAGATAAGTAGTTTAGATATAAATAATGAATTTTTAAATAATTTAAGCCATATATCCAATAAATATAGTTTAGTATTTGAAACAGTTGATGAAGATGAAAAAACTTATTTAGAGAAAATAACTTTATTAGTTCAAAAATTAATTTCATTACATAAGAATAATAATTTAGTTATCAGAATTAATTCCTTAAAAGATTTAGAAGATAGTAATCTTTTAAATTTATTAGATAAATATTGCTTTGTTAAAATTAATTTTAAATTAACTACTTTTACATATGCTGACTTTATTATTTTTAGATATCAATTAAAAAAATTTTTAAAACCAATTATTTTAGCTAATCAAAAATATAATTTATCTTCCTTAGAATTATTTTTATTAATATATGATAGAGTATGTAATTTTAAACCATATATAAGTTATCCTGAAAATTATCCAATTACAAAACGAGGTAGTTTAAAATACTTATTTACAAGTAAATATACAGTATGTAGTGATTATAGTATTCTTTTAGTAGCGTCTCTTTCTTATTTTGGTATATCTGCTAATAGATTTAATATAACTATTGATGAATATAAAAATAATGAATTAGAAATATCTAGACATGCTCGGGTTTTATTAAAATTAGTTGATCCTAAATATAATGTAAAAGGCATTTTTGTTAGTGATCCAACTTGGGATCATAAATCAATTTTTGTTCATGCCCTAATGCCTATTAGATTAACAACTATGGAAGAAGATTTACAAAGATTAAATATTATTGACTATTTTTTAGATGTAACTAGTTTTGATGAATTTATAAGTCGAGTTAATGTTTTGTTAAGAAAAGGTAAAAGTCCAGAATTTATATATAATGTAGTAATGAATATATTAGTAAATATTGATATAAATTATTATTTAGAGATAAAGAATAAATTTACTAGTAATGAATTTAATTTTTCAGAATTTATCAAAGATATTGGTAATTATTTTATAAAATATTCTAATCAAGAAGTTTCATTGGAATTATTATGTCAAACTATTTTAAATATTCAATGTAAACTACATAATAAAAATTTAAATGAATATCAAAATAAACTAAACAAATTAATTGAACAAAATATAATTAGTTATCAATCTTATTTTCAAGATAATTGGCCATATGATATGGAACATAAAAGTGTTAGATAAATTGACACTTTTTGACATGTATGATATAATAAAAAAACTTTAAGGGGGATTTTAAGTGATTACTTTAAAAGAATTAAGTTACGTTTCGGATTGGGCGAGAAAGACACCTTATCCAGGTATTAAATATGCAGAAGATGTGGTAAGAAAATTATTTCAAGCCGTAGAGAATTATAATGAAAATTATAAAGAAAAAGAATATGATATTATTTTATCTGATGGTAGTCAATTTACCTTTGAAATAGCTTGTAAAAATTTATGCCATATGTTAGGAATAGACTTTAAGAATTTATCAAATGATTATTTTAAATGTTTTCGAGAAAATGTATTAGGAACAAATACTTTTGATGGCTCTTATGGTTTTTTACAATTACTATTAGAGCATATTGATGATGTTTTAAAATATGACTACGAACATGGTGGCGTATTTAATTATTATAAAATGATGGTTAAATGTTCTATTTTTGAGAAATTATCAAATTTTAGTGATTTTAATTTTGGAGTAATTAATTTTGATAAACCAACATTTATTGAAAATTCTAATGGTTCAACTTTTCATGGTAATGCTGAAAAATTTTTATATGTTCAAAGTAATGAACAAAATTGTCCATACTTTATGATGGGAATATTAAAAGATAAATTTGATGGACCAGAAGAATTACAAAGTAATTATGTAGTAGAAACTTTATTTGCTCCAATTAATATTAGAAATATTTTTTATGGTCAAAAAGTTGCTATTCCAACCCAAATATTAATTATTGGTGATACTATGGAAAAATTAGAAGCAACAGCGCGTGAAAAATTAGCATTAATAAATCAATATAAAGCAATAGTAGCAGAATATGGTATTCCTAATAATATTGATATATATGGTGATTACTTAGCTACTTTAACGCGTGAAGATAACGAAAGTGAAACTCATTTAACTAGAAAAAGAAAGTAAATTTCTATTTGCTATAATTAAATATTTATAATATAATATAGAAGTATTTGAAAGAGGGAAATTAAATGAAAAATGTTCACGAAATTGAAATTAAATTAGAAGGTGAAAAATGGACTAAATGTTTAGATAATGCTTTTAAGAAAAAAAACAAAGATATTAAAATTGATGGTTTTAGAAAGGGAAGTGCTCCCAAAGATATTTATCTAAAACATTATGGTATAGAATCTTTATATCCAGATGCAGTTAATGAAGCTATTAATATTGCTTATAAGGATTTACTTGATGAACATAAACTTACACCAATTATTGAACCTAATGTTGATGTAACAGGAATATCTGATGGTTCTGTAATTTTTAAATTTACTATTATTACTAAACCTGAGGTAAAATTAAAGAGTTATAAAAATTTAGGTGTTAAAAGAGAAAAAGCAAAAGTAACAAAAGAAGAATTAAATGATGAAATTGAACATTTAAGAGAGCAACTTGCCGAAGTAGTTGTTAAAGAAGATGGTATAGTAGCTGATAAAGATACTGTTGTTATTGATTTTGATGGCTATGTTGATGGTAAAGCCTTAGATGGTGGTAAGGGTGAGAATTATCCTCTTGAAATTGGAACACACACTTTCATTCCGGGATTTGAAGAAGGTTTAATTGGTAAAAAAGAAAATGAAGAAGTTGAATTAAAATTAAAATTTCCAGAAAATTATGTTGAAGATTTAAAAGGAAAAGATGTAACATTTAAAGTAAAAATTCATGAAATTAAAACTAAGGTTTTACCAGAAATTAATGAAGAATTTTATAAAGATTTAGGCCTTGATGAAGTTAAAAGTAAAGAAGAATTTGAAAAAGAAGTAGAAAAAACTATTAAAGATCGTAAAGAGGCTGATTTAGAGAATAAGTTTATTGATGATTTATTAGAAGCAGCATCTAAAAATCTAGAAGTTGAAATTAATCCTGAAATAATTGAAGAAGAAGTACATAGAATGATTGAGGGTTATGAAAGAGAATTAAAGGCCCAAGGTCTTGATATCGAACAATATTACAAAATAACTGGTACAACTCATGAAGATTTACATAAACAATTGGAACCAGAAGCAACTAAGAGAATTAAATATCGTTATATAATTGAAGAAATAGCTGAACAAGAAAAAATAGATTTTACTAAAAAAGAAGTTGAAGATAAAGCCAAAGAAATGGCTGACAATTATGGTATAAAAGTTGAAGAATTAATTTCTGCTTATGGTACTATTGATGTTGTAAAATATGATATGACAATGCATAGAGCACTTGAAATATTAAAGGAAAGCAATAAATAAAATATTGCTTTTTTTTGACATAAATTTTCCACAAAATAAAAATGAAATCTTGACACTGGGGGGGGTATTATATAATTATCTTATAAAATAGGAAGGATTGTATAATATGGAAGTTAATAACAATAATAATTTACATAAAGTAATAAAATAAAAAAATATTATATACATAAATACGATAAATATGATAAAATAAAGAAGTAAGATATACATTAAAAATAACATAAATAACCATAATAATAAAAGGAGTAAGAATTATGGAAGAAAATAGTAATCAAGATAAAAAGAAGATGATAATGGCATTAGTAGTAGGAATAGTAACATTACTAGTATTAGTAATCGGAGCAACCTATGCCTATTTTCAAGTAAATACATCTAATAATAATACAAATTCCAATGTGACAGTAAAGACAGGAAAACCAGGAACAGCAACCTTAAAACCAGGAGTAGGAGA
>CANQVV010000023.1 GCA_947627385.1 uncultured Bacilli bacterium | reverse complement strand
GAAACAGAAAAGATAAGCCGTGAGGCTTATCAAAGCAATGAAAATAAATGTTAGTTTATTGAATTTGCTTTTGTTCTTTAGCATTAGATAGGTTAAAAAACTAAAATTGAAATAAAAAATAATTTACAAATTTTATTATGTTTTATATAATTAAATAGAGGTGTTTATATGAAAATTTTATCAGTAAATGCTGGTAGTTCATCCCTAAAATTTAATTGTATTGAACTTCCAGAAGAAAAAGAATTAATAAGTGGTTATTTTGAAAAAATAGGTTTAGAAGATAGTTTTTATAATATTAAAATTAATGGCCAAAAAACTAAAAAAGAAGCTGTTTTAAAAGATCATTCAGATGCCATTAAATATTTAATTGATGAATTGTTTGCCAATAATATTATTAAATCACTTGATGAAATTGATGGCGTTGGTCATCGTTTAGTTCATGGTGGTGATAAATATAATAAATCAGTTTTAATTGATGATGATGTTATAAAAACAGTTACAGAATTATCTAGTTTAGCTCCTTTACATAATCCTGCTAATATTGTAGGAGTAAAGGCTTTTATGGAAGCAATGCCTAATACGCCAATGGTTGGTGTTTTTGATACGGCATTCCATCAAACAATGGCTGAAAAAGAATATTTATATCCAGTACCAAGAGAATGGTGTGAAAAATATGGGGTTCGTAAATATGGCTTTCATGGTACATCACATAAATATATTACTAAAAAAGTTCAAGAAATGTTAGGAAAAGATAACGTTAATATAATTAGCCTTCATATTGGTAGTGGTGGTTCTTTATGTTGTATTAAAAATGGTCAAAGTATTGATACTACAATGGGATTTAGCCCTAATGCCGGTATTATGATGGGAACACGTAGTGGTGATATCGATTATTCAATGATTCCTTATATAATGAAGAAGACTGGCATGAGTATTGAAGAAGTTGATAACATTTTAAATAAACAAAGTGGTCTTTTAGCTATTAGTGGTGCTTATTCTGATCATCGTGATATAGAAGATGCTATGGCTAAGGGAGATAGTAAAAGTAAACTTGCTAATGATATGTATATTGATAAGATAGTAGGTTATATTGCTAAATATTATGTAGAATTAGATGGTGAAGTAGATGCCCTTGTATTTACGGCTGGTCTTGGTGAAAATGCCCGTGAATTTAGAGAAGCCATTATTAATAAATTAGGGGCTTTAAATATTAAAATAGATGAAAATGCTAATAATAAAATTGCCTCTTATTTAGATGAGCATGAAGGTAAAATATCTAGTGCTGATTCTAGTGTTGATGTTTATGTAATACCTACTAATGAAGAATTAATGATTGCCTTAGATACTATGGAATTAATTAGTTAGGATGTGATTCCAATAATAAAGAAAAGTTTATTAAATGGGATATATAAAGAAATAAAAAAATATGATGAAATAGTTATAGCAAGACATGTTGGGCCTGATCCCGATGCCATTTGCTCACAAATTGCTCTTAGAGAAGCTATTAAACTTACTTTTCCAGAAAAAAAAGTTTATGCTGTCGGAGCCTCAGTTGCTAAATTTAAAAAATTTGGTAATCTTAATCATATAAACTACAACGAATTAAATAATCCCTTATTAATTGTTTTAGATGTACCTAATTTATATCGT
This sequence comes from uncultured Bacilli bacterium, assembly GCA_947627385.1. Taxonomy (GTDB): domain Bacteria; phylum Bacillota_I; class Bacilli_A; order RF39; family UBA660; genus SIG200. The sequence continues at coordinate 17,941 of CANQVV010000023.1, read as the reverse complement.
GTTGATGGAATAGAAGGCTTAAAATATAAAAATATTTTAAAAATTGATCATCATCCCAAAGAAGATATAGTTGGTGATGTTGATTGGACCGATACTGAGAAATCTAGTACTGCGCAAATGATTGCTGAATTAGTTTTGTATAGTAAATTAAAATTTAATCAAAAAATAGCTGAAAATTTATTTTTAGGTATTGTTTCTGATAGTGAAAGATTTTCTTTAAAAAATACTACTTATGAAACATTTGAAACAGTCAAAGAATTAATTAAACAAAGTAATATTGATTTTACTTCTCTTTATGACAGTTTATATACTAGACCATTTTCTGAACATAAATTTATTGCGTTTATTACCAATAATTTAGTTATTAACGAACATAAATTAGGTTATATAAAAATTAGTGATCAAGATTTAAAAGATTTTAATGTCGATGTAGCAACTCCTGCTAATTTAATTAATGGCTATAATTTTATTGATGAATTATTAGTTTGGGTATTTATTACCGAGGATATTAAAAATGATCAATATAAGATTAGTATTCGTAGTCGAGGACCAGTAATTAATGAAATTGCTCATAATTATAATGGTGGTGGTCATAAATTTGCTAGTGGAGCTAGACTTAAAACAATGGAAGAAGTTGATAACTTAATCAAAGATTTAAGTAAGGCCTGTCAAGATTATGAAAATAAATAGTTATAAAAAGAAAAAGAGTAATTTATATGAAATAACATTGTCAAATAAAAATAAAATAAATTTATATGATGATGTTATTTTAAAATATGGATTACTTTTAAAAAAAGAACTTTCTGAAAAAGAATTAGTTAAAATTTTACAAGATAATGCTTTATATGAAAGTTATTATAAAGCTGTTAAATTTATTAATTCAAAACTCAGAACAGAAAAAGAAATTAGAAAAAAACTAGCAAATTATAGTAAAGAGGCAATTGAATATACCATTGAAAGATTAAAAAAAGAAGATTATTTAAATGATTATGTATATATTAAAGCTTATATAAATGATGCAGTTAATTTAAAAATGGTAGGACCAAATAAAATTCATTATGAATTAAAGAAATTAGGTTTTAAAGATAATGATATTTTAAATTATTTAAATACTTTTGAAAATAATGTTTGGTTAGATAAAATAAAAAAAATTATTCAAAAAAGAATTAATAGTAATCATAATTTATCTAGTATAGTTTTAAAGCAAAAAATATATCAAGATTTAAATAATCGAGGTTTTAATAGAGAAGATATAGATTTAGTTATAGATGATTTTACTTTTGATGATCAAGATATTTATCTTAAAGAATATGAAAAAGCTAAAAATAAATTAAGTAAGAAATATAGTGAAGAAGAATTAGAATATCAAGTTAAAGCTTATTTATATAAAAAAGGATTTAGATTGTAATTAATAAGGAGTGTTTATATGGCTGAAATGGTTTTTAAGTATAGTGCAATGAATGGTGGTAAAACTATTAATATTTTACAAACAGCACATAGTTATGAAGAAAAAAAATTTAAAGTAATTATTATAAAGTCAAAGAAAGATACTAAAGGTAAAGATTGTATTCTTTCCCGCAATGGAATGAATCGAAAAGTGGATATTTTATTACGTGATGATGAATCATTATTAAATGAAAAAAATTATAAAATATATTATACGGCCAAAGTAATATTAGTAGATGAAGTAGAATTATTAAATGAAAATCAAATTAAAGAATTATGGACAATTGCTCATTTAATAAATATTCCTGTTGTATGTTATGGGCTTAAAAGTAATTTTAAAGGTGAAATATTTGGTAGTGGTGTATCTCAAATTTTTGCTATTGCAGATATAGTTGAAGAAATTGGCAGTAGTAGTTTATGTTTATGTGGTAAAAAAGCTATTTTTAATGCTCGTAAAGTTAATGACAAATTTACAGATGTTGGACCTACTGTTGTCATTGAAGATGGAAGGGCAACTAATGTTGAATATGTTCCTTTATGTTCCGATTGTTATTTAAAATATGTAAAAATTAATAGTATAGAGTCTAAAAAATTAGCTAAATTAGTTGATAAAATTAAATAGAAAAAATTATTGCTAAAATAAAATATTTGGTATATAATTTAATACATACAAGCAATGACGGTGTGGAAAACCAGAGCTATATAAAATAAGTGATTCTTCTAGGAATAAGTAAGGTGGAACCGCGGGTAATCTCGTCCTTACATAATACTAGAAGTTTTTTATTTTTAAAAGGAGGAAATTATGGAAAAAGAAAGTAAAAAAGTCACAATGGAAGAGTTAGTTAATTACTCAAAACAATATGGTTTTATTTATCAAGGTAGTGAGATTTATGGTGGCCTTGCTAATGCTTGGGATTATGGACCTTTGGGAGCACTTTTAAAACAAAATATTAAAAATATGTGGTGGAAAAAATTTGTGCAAGAGTGTACTTTTAATTATGGTCTTGATTCAGCAATTTTAATGAATCCCAATGTTTGGGTAGCCTCAGGACATGTAGCATCATTTAATGATCCCCTTATAGATTGTAAACATTGTAAAAGTAGATATCGGGCTGATAAGTTAATTGAAGATGCAACTCATGGAGAAATTACTGGGGATGGAAAAAGTAATGAAGAATTAGTTAATTTAATTAAAGAAAAAGAAATTACTTGTCCTAAATGTGGTAGTAGTGATTTTACTGATATTCGAAAATTTAATTTATTGTTTGAAACATATCAAGGTGTTACAGAAGATGCTAAAAGTAAAATTTACTTACGTGGAGAAACAGCCCAAGGTATATTTGTAAACTTTAAAAATGTTGAAAGAAGTATGCGAGCTAAAATACCATTTGGTATTGCCCAATATGGTAAAAGTTTTAGAAATGAAATAACTCCTGGTAATTTTATTTTTAGAACACGTGAATTTGAACAAATGGAATTAGAATTTTTCTGTAAACCTGATACGGATTTAGAATGGTTTGGTTTTTGGAAAAATTATTGTATTGATTTTTTAAAACTTTTAGGTTTAAAAGAAGAAAATTTACGTTATCGTGATCATTCCAAAGAAGAATTATCTTTTTATAGTAAAGCTACAACAGATATTGAGTTTTTATTTCCATTTGGTTGGGGTGAATTATGGGGAATAGCTGATCGTACTGATTACGATTTAAATACGCATATTAATCATTCTGGTGTTGATTTAAGATATTTAGATCCTGAAACAAATGAAAAATATATTCCTTATGTAATTGAGCCATCAGTAGGAGTTGATCGGCTACTTTTAGCAGTTTTAGCTGATGCTTATACCGAAGAAGTAGTTGATGATGAAACACGTTTAGTACTTAAAGTTGTTCCAGCTTTGGCACCGATTAAAGCTACAATTTTACCACTAGTAAAAAAAGTTCATGCTGAAAAGGCAAATGAAATATATACCGAATTGTGTAAACATTTTAGTTGTACTTATGATGAAGCAGGCAGTATTGGTAAAAGATATAGAAGAAGTGATGCAATTGGTACGCCATTTACGATAACTGTTGATGATAACACTTTAAATAATAATACTGTAACTATAAGAGATAGAGATACTATGGAACAAATTACTTTACAAATTGATGAAGTAAAAGATTACATTGAGAGTAAAATAGTCTTGTAAAATTATCATTTCTTTGATAGAATTAAATAGTAAATTAAAGAATATGGGAGGATAATTATGGCACTTAGTAAATTAAAAGGCTTATTTAAACCTGATGAAGAATTAGATGAAATGGGAGTCGAGGATGAATATTACAAAGTTTCAGAAGCTGATACTTTAAAAGATGTAAGTAGAGCTGGTAATCAAATGATTTTGCTAGAACCAAGGAGTTTTTCCGAAGCCCAAGCTATTGCGGATCATTTGAAAAATAGAAACAGTGTAGTTGTTAATTTAAAAAGAGTCACTTCTGCCCAAGCTAAAAGAATTATTGATTTTCTAAGTGGTTGTATATATGCTATTGGTGGTAATATGCAAAAAATTGGGGTAGGTATTTATTTATGTACTCCAAAAAATGTCAATGTACAAGGAAAAATAACTGATGATAATGATAAAGCAAAAAATGGAGCCGAAGACGAATTAGAATGGTAGAAAAGAGTTGGGGTTATGAGAAAATTTAATACTAGTTTTCCAGGCTATAATAAAGGTGAAGTCAACTCTTTTGTTAGTAGTGTAACTACTGAATATGAAAGTATGTTAGATAATTTAAAATCACGGGATACTGAAATTACTAAATTGCAACAAGAATTAGCCCATTATAAAAACATTGAAAGTACTTTAAATCGAGCTATTTTACTTGCCGAAGAATCTTCACAAAATATTAAAAAAACTGCTTTTGATGAATCAAGAACTATAATAGAAGAGGCTAAAAGAAATGCTTCTAGAATAATTAATAATGCTTTAATAAAAGCTGAAAATGCTGATCGTGAAGCAGAGATATTAAAAAAGCAAGTAGCCCAATATAAAAGAAAATATCGTTCACTTTTAGAAGATGCTTTGGATGAAGTTGATCGATTAGAAATTGATAATTAAAAAAAATATCTAAAAATTACTTAGATATTTTTTTATATTTCTCGCATCTTATCTTTATCTTTAAAAGGATTATTTTTATCTATTTTATCAACAAATAATATACCATTTAAATGATCCATTTCATGTTGAAAAGCAACGGATAAATCTTCTCGAACACGTATTTCACATTCTTTACCATTTTCATCTTGATAAGATATTCGCATTCTAGCATATCTAGGAACTATTCCTTCAACTTCGCGATTAACACTTAAACAGCCTTCACCTTCACCGACATAAATTAATTCTTCACTATGACTTATCATTTTGGGATTAATAATAACATAATTTTCAAATTGTTCATCATCAACTTCATTAACAATAACAAAGATATTTTTAGGAATACCAAGTTGAATAAAAGCAAGTCCCATGCCTGGTCTTAAATTATATTTTTCATAATATTTTTCAATTTGACTCATTTTAAGATAAGTTAGCATATCTTGAATAGTTTTTTTATCTTCATTAGATAGAGGAAATTTAACTTTTTGACTTATTTGTCTTAAAGTTTTATTTTTTTCATCTAAAATTTTAATATTAGGTAATTCCATTTTACTACCTTCTTTCTTTACCATTAAAATCTTTTAATTTATCTGTTAATTCTTGAATTACACTTTCATAATATTCTTTTTCTGACTCAGTTAAATCATCATCATTTAAAAATTCTTGATAACGTTTTAAATTAGCAGTGATACTATTAAAGCCATGACTATTAATTTCTTTCTTTTGATGGATATATGTTGTTGCAAAAGTTATTAAATCATATTTTCTATTAAATTCTAAGGAATAAATATTAATAAAATCATACATATTTTTAAAAGCATATGATGTTAACGTATTATATTTTAGAAAATAATCATAATCACTAGTAAGACGGGCAAAATATTCACTTATTTTTGGTCCGCTTATAAGAGGTGTGAATACTTTAAAGAATTCTTTCATAAATTTTTTATTTTTTAGATGATTACGATAAAAACTAATTAAATTTTTAACATCAAATAAATCAACTTTATGGGAATTTATAAAAGTAAATCTTTCTGGTTGATAACAAATATTTAAACTAATGCATTTTGGTAGAGTTTGTTTACTTGTGTAAAGATAAATACCAACATGATTATCAAAATTATCCATTGTAATAATACCACAATCCAGTAGAAATGTTTTTAAATCATCTTCATTTTCAAATAATGAAGTAAATTCTGCAATTGATTCTAAACTGGTTTCTTTAAAATCTTGAAATCCTGTTACTTTTGAATAACCAGTAATTCTTTCTGGAATGCCTAATTTATTAACTAATGCTAAACTATAACCACGATAATTTTGTGCTTCTTCTTTCATATTTATTTCCCCTTAAAATTACTTATAAATTATAGCATATTTTACTTGCATTGTCAAAGTAGTGTAAAATAACTTGTCATAATTCTTACTAGGAAATTTTGTTAAATTATGTTATTATTATTTTGGTGTTTAGTTATGCAAGAGAAGAATATCCGAAATTTTTCCATTATTGCTCATATTGATCATGGTAAAAGTACCCTAGCAGATCGAATTTTAGAAATTACCAATGCTGTATCTAAAAGAGAAATGAAAGAACAAATTTTAGATAATATGGATATTGAAAGAGAACGAGGAATAACTATTAAGCTTAATACAGTTAAACTTAATTATTCTTATCATAATAAAGAATATATTTTAAATTTAATAGATACTCCGGGTCATGTCGATTTTTCTTATGAGGTATCAAGAAGTTTAGCTGCTTGTGAAGGAGCCATCTTAGTAGTTGATGCTGCTCAAGGTATCGAAGCGCAAACTTTGGCTAATTTATATTTAGCAATTGAAAATGATTTAAAAATAATTCCAGTTATAAATAAAATTGATTTACCAAATGCTGATATTCCCAAAGTAAAGAAAGAATTAATGGATGTATTAGGTTTTAAAGATGAAGAAATTATTTTATGTAGTGGTAAGACTGGGGAGGGTGTTAAAGAATTACTTGATGCCGTAGTTGAAAGAATACCAGCTCCTAAAATTGAAGATAATAAGCCTACCCGAGCCTTAATTTATGATTCTTACTTTGATAGTTATAAAGGTGTGGTATTACTTATTAAAGTAGTAGATGGTATTATTAATGTTAAAGATAAAATAACAATGTTTGCTACTAATAAAACTTTTGAAGTTACCGAATTAGGTGTTAAAACTCCCAAAGAAGAGCTATGTTCATCTTTAAAAAGTGGTGAAGTTGGTTTTTTAGCTGGAGCTATTAAAGATATATCTAGTGTTCATGTTGGCGATACAATTACAGTTGTAGGAAGTGAAGCCAAAGAACCGCTAGCTGGATATAAACCAATGAAACCAATGGTGTATTCTGGTATTTATCCCATTGAAGCTAATAAATATGAAATGCTAAAAGATGCTTTAAATAAATTAAAATTAAATGATGCTTCTTTAACTTTTGAACCAGTTACAAGTGAAGCCTTAGGGTTTGGTTTTCATACAGGTTTTTTAGGTCTTCTACATTCAGAAATAATTACAACTAGATTAGAAAGAGAATTTAATTTAGATATTGTTGTTACAAGTCCAACAGTTGTTTATGAAGCCTATCTTACTGATGGCACTATGGTAATTGTTGATAGTCCAACCAAAATGCCTCCGAAAGAGAGATTGCAAGAAATTAAAGAACCTTATATTTTTACTAATATAATTGCTCCTTCATCATATATTGGCAATATTATGGAATTATGTCAAAATAAAAGAGGCATTTATAAATCAATTGAGTATATTAATGATACCAGAGTTAATATTCATTATGAAATGCCTCTTGGTGAAGTTGTATATGATTTTTATGATAAACTTAAAAGTAGAACTAATGGTTATGCTTCTTTTGATTATGATTTAATTGGTTATAAAACTAGTGATTTAGTTAAAATGGATATTTTACTTAATGGTGAAAAAGTTGATGCCTTATCTTTAATTATCCATAAAGATTTTGCTTATGAAAAGGGAAGAAGTATTACTAAGAAACTCCGGGAAGTTATTCCAAGGCAAATGTTTCAAGTTAGTATTCAAGCAAGTATTGGTTCCAAAGTTATTGCTCGGGAAAATATAAGTGCTATGCGCAAAAATGTTTTAGCAAAATGTTATGGTGGTGATATAACTCGTAAAAGAAAATTATTAGAGGCCCAAAAAGAAGGTAAAAAGAGAATGAAAATGGTTGGTAAAGTCGAAGTACCAAGTGAAGCCTTTTTAAGTATTTTAGGAAGTGATGAAGATGTTTGAGAGACATATTAAAGGTAGAGAATTAGAAGATGCCTTTTTGGCAGTTAAAACTTTTTTAAAATATCGAACTAGTGCTTTTGAGCTTTCAAAAATAACTGGTTTAACCGAAGTAAGAGTTAGAGAAATATTAACGGATAGAGATTTACTTGTTAGCTTTTTTCCCAAAAAAGGATCTTTAATTGCTGATTTAGTTCAAAATACATGGCAAAAATTAGAGCAAGAAGAAATACCTTTAATTAATGATCTTGATTTAACTTCTTTTAGTGATATTGAAAGTAAGCAATATAAATTTTTAGCTCATTTAATTTTAACTTTTCGTTTGCATCTTTTACCTGTGGCCGATTTAATGCACCAAGATCCTGAACTTATTTATCAAAAATTAGAGGCATATAATCCTGAATTAAAAAGAGGATTAGAATTTTTATTTAAATATGATGAAGAAGATGATAAAATTGCTTTAAAACGTTTTAGTAAATTTTATATCGCTTATCAAAATGCTCAAAAAAATAATAATAAAGTAATTATTAATTTAATGCATGATTTTATTTTTGATAGTGAATTCAATAATTTAATAAAAGGTGAAAAGCCATTATCTCAATTTACTTTTTATGATTTAGCAAATGTGTTAAATTATGATTTAAAATATGCTTTTAGATTTAAAGATTTTAGTCAAATTTTAAATACAAACGCTCCGACTATTTCAGAAAAACTTAAATATTTTTATGTTAATAAGCCAGAATTAATGTATCGCTATAAAAAATTAGTAGAATTTAATCGTTCTTCATCTAGAAGTAAAGGTGATACAAGTGAATAAAACTAGTATCTATATTCATATTCCTTTTTGTAAATCTATTTGTAGTTATTGTGATTTTTGCAAAGTTTTGTATAACTCTAATTGGGTTATGCCATATTTAAAATGCTTAAAAGAGGAAATAATAGATCGTTATATGGGTGAAGAAGTAAGAACTATTTATATTGGTGGTGGTACTCCTAGTTGTCTATCTTTAACAGAAATTGAACAATTATTAAATTTAACCAATTTATTTAAAAAAGATAAATTAGAAGAATTTACTTTTGAATGTAATATTGAAGATATTAATGAAGAATTACTTACTTTACTTAAAAAATATAAGGTTAATCATTTAAGTATTGGTATTGAATCTTTTAATTCAGAAAATCTTTTATTTATGAAAAGAAGTCAATCATATGAAGATGTCGTACAAAAAATTAAATTAGTTAGGGCAATGAATTTTAATAATATTAATTTAGATTTAATTTATGCCCTACCTAATGAAACTCTTAATACGTTAAAAGTTGATTTAAAATTACTTACTTTTTTAAAACCAGAACATATTAGTACATATAGTTTAATGATTGAAGATAATACTTTTCTAAGTTATAAAAAAATTCAAAGTATTGATGAAGATACTGATGCTAAAATGTATGAATATATTTGTAAATATTTAAAAAAATGTGGTTATAAACATTATGAAATAAGTAATTTTGCAATTTTAGGTTATGAATCAAAACATAATTTAGTTTATTGGAATAATCAAGAATATTATGGTTTTGGTTGTGGTGCATCAGGTTATATTAGTGGTGTTAGATATGATAATACTAGAAGTTTATCAAATTATTTAAAAGGTGAATATCGTAGTAGTGAAAATTTAATTGGTATAGATAGTGCTATGGAATATGAATTAATCTTAGGTCTTCGTAAACTTGATGGCGTTAATTTAAAAGATTTCTATGAAAAATATCATATTAATATGCAAGATGCTTTTCCCATTACTCCCTTAGTTAAAAATGGTGATTTAATTTATCAAGATGGTAATATTAAAATTAATCCATCTAAATTATATATAATGAATGAAATACTTTTAAAATTAGTATAATTTATTTAATTTTATTTACACTAATTATAGTGATATTTATGTTAAAAGAATTAAAAATTTTAAATGGTAATTTAGAGTTAAAATTTAATGAATATACTTATGAATATACTGTAACTGTTGATAGTAGTGTTAAAAGTTTAGAATTAGAATATGTTTTAGATGAATCTGCAACTTTGGAAATAGTAGATAATGTTTTAGATGAAAAAGAGAATATTGTTATTTTAAATGTGGCTAATGAGAAAGATATCAAAGAATATAAATTATATGTTTATAAAGAAGATGAACAAACTGTTAGTGGTATTGATAATTATATGAAAGAGTTAGAATTAAGTAAAATAGATAATATTGATATCTATAAAGTACAATTTTTAACTATTGGGATATTTTTAGCTATTATTATAGTTTTTAGTATTATTTTTAGAAAAAAATCTCATAAAATATAAACAAATAATGATTAAATTAAATAATTTTTGTGCTTGTAAATAAAAAATATTCTATACAAAAAAAATATTAATGATATAATTATAATGTGGTATGTATGAAAAAAATAAATTTATTTTTAGTATTTTTAATTAGTTTTATTTATATGGAATTTATTTATAAAATATTAATTTATAATAATATATTTAGATTATCTATTATTAATATGATAATATTTTTAATTATTATTAGTTTAATATTTAGTATCTTGTGTGGATTATTTAAAAGTAACAAAGCAAATAAAATAGTTTATATAATCTTATTTAGTTTAATTTGTATTTGGTTTAGTGCTCAATATGTTGTTAAATCTTATTTTGATTTTTATATATCTTTGTCAACTTTTCAAGTTGCTGATCAAGTAACAGATTTTATGGGGAAAGCCGTTATTGAAACATTAAGAAGAATACCAGGAATAATTTTATTCTTTGTTCCATTTGTCGGTAGTTTAATATTTAGTAAATATATTAGTTTTAAACATAATAATTGGCGTCAAGCATTAATTCTTTTATGTATAAGTATTGGTTTTGCAGGTGTTTATATCGGTAGTTTATTTATTAATAAAAATGCTACTTATTCACCTTATGTTTTAAATTATAAAGTTAATGATATATCATTAAGTATGGAAAATCTTGGTGTTTTAAATACCTTTTATTTAGATACTAAAAGAGCTATTTTTGGTTTTGAAGAGAAAATAGTTAATGTTGACAATCCGTTATCTAATGAAGATGAAGATAAACCAAAAGTATATAGTTATAATAATTTAGATATTGATTTTGATACACTTATAGCTAATGAAACAAATAGTACTATTAAAAGTATGCATGAATATTTTAAAAATGATCCTGGTACTTTACAAAATGAATATACTGGTATGTTTAAAGATAAAAATTTAATATTATTTATGGCAGAATCTTTTAATGAAGTGGCAGTAAAAAAAGAAATAACGCCAACTTTATATAAACTTGTAAATAGTGGTTTTGTCTTTAATAATTTTTATACACCAACGATATTTAGTACTATTGGAGGAGAATTTCAAGAACTTACTGGTCTTTATGCCTCAGGTACAGATATTTTAGGTAAATTTAGAAGTGGTAATATATCTTTTCCACAAGGTGTTGCTACTAAATTTAAAGAAGCTGGTTTTAAAACTTATGCTTATCATAATAATTTTGCTTCTTTCCAAAGCCGTAATAAATATTTACCAAGTTTAGGTTTTGATTATTTTAAAGCATGTAGTACTGGTATGGAAAAAATAATGAATTGTAATTTATGGCCTCGAAGTGATTTAGAAATGATTAATGCTACGGTAGATGAATATATCAATGATGAACAATTTATGGTCTTTTATGCTTCTAATTCTGGACATTCTAGTTATGATAATTTTAATGCTAATCAAATGGCAAAAAAGAACAAAGATGAGTATTTAGCCTCAGGTTTAAATTATTCAACCAGAGTGGCTACTTATTTAGCAGCCAATATGGAACTAGATAAAGCCTTAGAAGCATTAATAAAAAAATTAGAAGAAGCTGGTCGTCTTGATGATACCGTAATAGCCTTAGTTGGTGATCATTATCCATATGAATTATCAATATCAGAAATGAATGAAATGGCTACCTATACCAAAGATGAAATAGTGGAAGTAAATAGAAGTAACTTTATTCTTTGGAATAATGCTATGGATACTATAAAAATAGATAAAGTTGGAAGTCAAATTGATGTTATACCAACAATTTATAATATTTTTGGTCTTAACTATGATTCAAGATTATTTATTGGTAAAGATATTTTAAGTACTGAGGGTGGTTTAGCTATGTTTGGTAATAAATCTTGGGTATCTGATAAAGGAACGTATTTCTCATCTAGTGGTAAATTTGTTCCAAGAGATGGTGTTGAAGTAGATGAGGCATACGTTAAATCAATGAATCAAATTGTTTTAAATAAAATTAATATGAGTACTAAAATAATAAATAATAATTATTATAGTAAAGTCTTAAAATAACAAGTAAAAAAATGCTTGTTATTTTTTGATTAAATAATCATTAATTCCATATTTTTCTTCTGAGGTATCAAAAAATATTTCTTGTCTCGGAGTTTTAAAAGTTAAAATACCCATAATAATATAAATAAGAATAATAAAAATAATACTTATTTCTTTTTGATAATTAATAGGATTTAAGGTAAGAATTTTATAACCTATATAGTTAGAAATAAAAATAGTTATAAATAAGATAGCAAAGGTTACTCCCATATTTTCACCAAAATTTAAATAAAATGGTAAAAATATAGCTAAATATATAGGAATACTAATTATAGATTTTATTAGTTGAGTAAATAAAAAATTATTAGCTAATAAATTGTATTTTTTAATAATTAGATATTCAATTATGCTATATAGTAAAATAGTAGTATAAAGCATTTTCATGTGTTCCCAAATACTTTCATTTACAGGAAAGAAAACAGCAAATATAGGATTAGGTAATAATTCATAGACAAAATGAGTTAAAAAGCAAAGTAAAAAAGTTAATATTGAATTTAAAATTATCATTTTTTTAAGATTCATGAAATCACCATTATTAATATATCTCTAATTGATTAAAAATATACTTTAATTATTTTATATGATATAATGGCAATTGATTGAAGGAATTATTTATGGAAAGATATCAAGAAATAGAAAGAAGTATAATTAAGAAATTTCGTAAAGATATTTATCGTTTATTTACCAAAGCAGTAAGAGATTATCATTTAATTTCAGAAAATGACCGTATCATGGTGTGCATAAGTGGTGGTAAAGATTCTTTTTTACTGGCTAAATGTATTGAAGAATTACAAAAGCATGGTGATATTAAATTTGAAGCAGTTTATGTAACAATGGATCCAGGGTATAATACAGTTAATAAAAATAAGATAGAAGAGAATGCTAAAATTTTAAACATTCCTTTGCAAATGTTTAAAAGTGATATATTTGAAGTAGCTCATAATCTTAATCCTGAAAATCCGTGTTATTTATGCGCTAGAATGCGAAGGGGGCATTTATATAGCAAAGCCGAAGAATTAGGATGTAACAAAATTGCCTTAGGTCATCATTTTGATGATGTTATTGAAACAACTCTTTTATCAATGTTTTATGGGGCTGAAATTAAAACTATGATGCCTAAACTTCATAGTGATAATTTTAAAGGCTTAGAACTTATTAGACCTCTTTATTTAGTTAAAGAATATTCTATTAAAGCTTGGCAAAAATATAATAATTTAGAATTTATTAATTGTGCTTGTCCTTTAACTGAAAATTGTGTAATAGATTCTGATTTAATAGATGATGATAGTGAAGTAGGAAGAAGACAAGCCATGAAAATTTTAATTAGAAAATTAAGAAAAGAAGGTAAGAATATTGATAATAATATTTTTACAGCTTTAAATAATATTAATATGAATTGTATTTTGGGTTATAAAAAAGATGGTAAGTATACTTCATTTTTAGATGAGTATGACGATAAAAACTTGTAAAAATAAAAATAATATAATATACTAAATGTATAGGAAGCGTGAATTTCACGTTACCTAAAATGTTTAAGTGGCGTTATCCTTGTATTATTACTTGGACGACGCCTTTTTCAATTAAAGTATATATAATATACAGTAATATCAAAATAATTACTAACAATAGTTTATTCAAACTTTTTGCTTTCATCAGAGCCTCACCTCCATCTTAGAAGTAAACCCCCTGAAATTTCAGATTTTTGGTGACGTCCATAACACACTTCCATAAGTTTTTATTAAACAATAGAAATTTTTATTTGTAAATGTATTCGACAAAACTAGTCAAAATAAGACATATATAGGGAAGTTATATTGCCAAATCATAAGATATTTGTTATAATGAATATGTCAAGGAAACTTGAATAAAATAAAAAGGAGGCTTCGGTATTCCGAATGCCTACCAAAAAATGGACAGACATTTAGTCTATTTGACTAAGTGTCATTTTTTTATTGCTAAAATCAAAATGATTAGTAGTAATAAAATGATAGAAACGCCTCGAAGGATTTTTATTACAAAAACTCTTTTACTCATTAATATCAAACCTCCTTTCATTTTTCAGATAGAAAGGTAGACACTCGTGTTTCCAAAACCTCCTATAATTATTATAGCAAACAATTGTTTTGTATGCAATGAATTTTATTAACTTATTACAAAGACATATATAAAACTTGTAAAAACAAAAATAATATAATATACTAAATATATAGGGATCGTGAATTTCACGTCACCTAGTTTATACTAAAATGGCGTTATCCTTGTATTATTATTTGGACGACGCCTTTTTCAATTAAAGTATATATAATATACAGTAAAATCAAAATAATTACTAACAATAGTTTATTCAAACTTTTTGCTTTCATCAGAGCCTCACCTCCAATCTAGATCCAAAACCCCCGAAAAGATGGTTGGTGACGTCCATAACACACTTCCATAAGTTTTTATTAAACAATAGAAATTTTTATTTGTAAATGTATTCGACAAAACTAGTCAAAATAAGACATATATAGGGAAGTTATATTGCCAAATCATAAGATATTTGTTATAATGAATATGTCAAGGAAACTTGAATAAAATAAAAAGGAGGCTTCGGTATTCCGAATGCCTACCAAAAAATGGACAGACATTTAGTCTATTTGACTAAGTGTCATTTTTTTATTGCTAAAATCAAAATGATTAGTAGTAATAAAATGATAGAAACGCCTCGAAGGATTTTTATTACAAAAACTCTTTTACTCATTAATATCAAACCTCCTTTCATTTTTCAGATAGAAAGGTAGACACTCGTGTTTCCAAAACCTCCTATAATTATTGTAACAAACAATTGTTTTATACGCAAGGAAATTTTATTAACTTATTACAAAATTATTTCTATATTTTATATATTTAATAAAATGTGATATAATCTATCTCGTAGGTGGTTTCTATGTTAGAATTAATAAACTTAAATTTATATATAAAAGATAAAATTTTGTTTAAAGATTTGAATTTAAAAATAAATAAAGGTGAAGTTCATGTGTTAATGGGCAAAAACGGAGTTGGTAAAAGTAGTATTGCAAAAATCATTATGGGTGATAATAATTATAAAGTTGAAGGAATTATTAAATATAATGGTCAAGATATTACTAATTTAAGTATTTATGAAAGAGCAAAATTAGGAATTTATTTACTTAATCAAACTCCTATTCAAATTGAAGGAGTTACTAACGCTGAAATGTTAAGAGTAGCTCTTAGTGAAAAAACTGGTAAACCAGTTGATATTTTTGCTTTTAATAAAGAATTAGAAAATATTTGTGAAAAATTAGAATTAGACAAAAGTTTTATTCATCGAGAAATAAATGTTGGTTGCTCTGGTGGAGAAAGAAAAAAAATAGAATTATTACATATGTGGCTTTTAAAACCATCATTAATTATTTTAGATGAAATAGATTCTGGATTAGATGTTGATGCTATAAAATTAGTTGCTAAATCTATTAAAGAATATGCTAATACATATAAGCCAGCTATAATAATTATTACTCATTCAAGTACATTAATTAATACTTTTACAGATTTTCAAGTTCATGTTTTAGATCACCAAAAAATAGTAGTTAATGGTAATAAAAAACTTGCTGAAAAAGTATTAAAAAATGGCTTTAAAAATCTTAATATAGAGCATTTGTTATAAGTGAGTTGAAAAGTTATGAATAAAATATTAGTAAGTGATATTATAGATTTAGAAAGTGGAAGTTATATTTTAAATTTAAAAAATAAAGATATAACTCTTAATATAGATGGTAATGTTACAGGATATTTAATTGATGAATTAATAGATAATTTAATAATTAATTTAAAAGACGCTAGTACCTTTAATTTGTATATATTTAATAAATGTTATCAAAATAATAGTATAATTAAAATTAATCAATTTAACTATTCTAATATTAATTTGAATATGGCTTATATAAATAATGATAATGTTAATGTTGTAATTAATAATAATATATATGGCAATAATAATAATTCTAAAATTAATGTTAGAAATATTAGTAATAATGATAATAGTAAAATTATAATTAATGTTAAAGTGGATAAAAATACATCTAATAATATCGCGTTAGAAGATTTAAAAGGAATTAATAATGGTGGTTTAGTTCATATTGAACCTAATATCGAAGTATATAGTAATGAAGTAGTAGCTAATCATTTAACAACAATCGGAAGTTTAGACAAAGATTCTTTAAATTACTTAATGAGTAAAGGTATTAATATGAATTTAGCCAAAGAAATATTATTAAAAGGTTTTATTTATAGTAATATGGATGATTATATAACTAAAATGGGAGGTGATAATAATGCATAGAGAAGACTTTCCAATGCTTAGAAATGATATTATATATTTAGATAATGGAGCAACTAGTTTAAAACCATATTCGGTAATAAAAAAACAAGTTGAATATTATGAAGATTATAGCGCTAATGCACATCGAGGGGATTATGATATATCTTATAAAGTTGATTTAGAATATGAAAATACCAGAGATTTAGTAAGAGATTTTATTGGCGCTAAGAGAAAAGAAGAAATAGTATTTACAAGTGGTACAACTGATAGTTTAAATTTATTAGTTAATGGTTTTTTTAGTGGTTTACTTGAAGCTGGTGATGAAATACTGATAACTAAAACAGAACATGCTTCTAATGTTATGCCTTGGTTTAGGGTAGCAGGTGAAACCGGAGCTATTATAAAATACATTCCTCTTGATGATAATTACTTTGTAACTCTTGATAATTTAAAAAGTGTTGTAACTCCTAAAACCAAAGTTATTAGTATTGCTGAGGTTACTAATGTTATTGGGGATGTTAGACCTATTAAAGAAATAACTAAATTTGCTCATGAAAGGGACATTTTTGTTGTTGTCGATGGTGCTCAAAGTGTAGGCCATAAAAAAACAAATGTTAGTGATACTGATGTTGATTTTTTAACTTTTTCTGCTCATAAGATGTTGGGACCGACCGGAGTAGGGGTATTATATGGAAAATATGAATTATTAGAAAACTTAGAACCAGTTAATTTAGGGGGAGGAATGAACGAATCCTTTGATTCACCAGATGCCATGATTTTAAAAGAAGTGCCAACAAGATTTGAAGCAGGAACACCTAATATTGCCGGAGTAATTGGTTTTAGTGAGGCAATTAAATATTTAGAAAAAATTGGCATGGATAAAATTGCCGAATATGAACATAATTTAAGAAAATATTTAATTGAAAAATTAGTTACAATTCCTCATATCGATATTTTAAATTTAGAAGCTGATAGTGGTATTGTTACCTTTAATGTTGATGGTTTATTTGCCGAAGATGTTGCTTATTATTTAAACAAATATGGTATTTGTGTAAGAGCAGGTAATCATTGTGCTAAGCTTACCAAAGATGTTGTAGGAGTAGCAAATTCTATAAGAGTTAGTTTATATTTTTATAATACTGAATCAGAAATTGATAATTTAGTTGAACTTTTAAAAGATAAAGATAAAATTATGAAAGAGATGATTTAAGAAGTAGCAATACTTCTTTTTATATTAAAAAAGTTGTGTTTTACAACTATTTTTTTAATTTTAAAATTTCTTTTTCACTTAATGATGTATATTTCATTATTGTTTCTAATGGTATGTTGTCTTTTAACATATTAATGGCTAT
>CANQVV010000022.1 GCA_947627385.1 uncultured Bacilli bacterium | reverse complement strand
TGCAAAGAACAAGATGCTGAACAATATCTTAGAGAAAATAATAATTATTTTAATGTAACATCGTATAAAAATAATTTTGTTAAGTATCAGTGTGGAGAATCAATAGGTAAATATATCGATTTGGACTTTGCTTACTTGAAAGACTTATCCATTTTAGATTATAGGACTAGAATTGTGCTATTTAAAATGATAATTGATATTGAACATTATTTAAAGATTAGAATATTAAATAGTATTGAGGAAATAGATGAAGAAGACGGATATAATATTGTAAATTTATATCTTGATAAAGATTATAATGATGAACAGTTTCCTAAAAGAGTGCATGATAGTATTATGAAGAAAGTATCTAATGAATATTATAAAAAAATATTTTCAAAGTATGATTTAGATAAAGATAAAAAACTTGAAAATATTCCAATATGGGAGTTTTTAGAAATAATAACTTTTGGAGAATTGATAAACTTTTTTGAATTTTTTACTGCTCATTATAATTTAGACGATAAAAAATATGTATTTATTTTAAGAGAAGTAAATAAACTTAGAAATGCAGTAGCTCATAATTCTTGTGTATTATCCGACCTTGATAAAAAAGATAATACCCATAGACCAGATATTTTAATTATTAACTACCTAAAAGATTGTGGCATAGGAAAAGAAAATCGAGATAATAAACTAAAAAATTCAAGAATAAGACAAATAACTTATACTTTATATTTATTTAATATTATTGTAAGTAGCGATGGAGTAAAAAGAAATGTTAACCATGAAATTAGTAAATTATTTTATGGAAGAATAATTCTTAATAGAAAATACTATACTAATAATGAACTACTTAAATCCATTTATCAATATTTTGATAAAATAATTGAAAAAAATTATAAAGAAATTTTGGATGAGTAGTTTGACATAGATATAATTTTGTGATATATTATCTATGCAAGGAAAAAATGTTAAATCATTTTTGCAAGGGGTCTATTTTAGGATAGAGCCCTATTTTTCTGCAATAAATTCTTAGTTTTATATATTTTATAGCAATCTTATTCATCCCTAATGAGATTGTGGCACAGGCTGCTATCAAAGAAAAGACAAATAAATAATAAATATGTGAATATAGTCTGAAAGTTTTTCACTTCCAGGTGGCGCAACTAATAAATGAGCCTGGTTGAAAATGTAGAATATCTCTATTGTAAGATAGAGTTTTCTTTTTTCTTATGATATATTATTTATGGAGTAATGACATATACAATGAAGTGAAATGGTGGTGAAAAAGTTAGTGAATGATTTTGCAAGTATTTTTAAGAATTTAAGTGATATTAATAAAACAGCTATAAATGCATATAGGAGTGGTAGAGAATTTAAAAATTTATCTAATAATCCTTTTGTATTAATTGATAAGAGAGTTTGCCCAACAATATTAGCTTCTATATGTAATAAACTTTTTGCTTGTGAGTTGTTTTTAAAGTCTATAATTATAATAAATAAAAATTTTCTTCAAAAAGGTCACAAAATTTCTTATTTGATTAAGGAATCGGGAATAGAGGAAATTTTAGAAAAAGAGCTTGTAAAATACAATTTAAAAAATGAAATAGCAAAGATAGATAATGCTTTTCAAATTTGGCAATATTCTTATGAATACGATAATTTAACTATTAATAGTGGATTTTTAAATGATTTATGTCAATCGTTAGAAAAAATATGTAGGCAAGAAATTCAAAAAAACTATCAGTTAAATATGCTTGATTCTTTTATATAATATAAACATTTTAGTAATAAAATATTTATGGTCTTGAAAAATAAAAAAAATAGTATTATAATAGAATTACTTAATAAAGATAAGCAATTGATTATAATAAATCTACTTCACGATTTTTATGAATGTTTATTTATTATTTTCTCTAATCATATTTTGTTATATGAAAATGCTAATGAATATCCATTAATGGATCTTGTTATTATTAAGTATATGATCATATGAAGAAAGAAAACTTCTAACAAGTAATTTTGATTCGACTAAATCAAAGTTAATTCCAAACTAAAAATAACGACTTGTCATCGTTATTTTTTTTGTATTTGACAAAATGCAATAGCATAATCTTTATCATATGATAAAGATAGATTAATAATATAATCTGGATTATTAATAATAGAAGCTTGTGGTGCACCAAATTCATCTTTTAATATTTCTATTTCATTAAAGTCAAATTGACCTTTGGTTGCTTTTATAATTGCTTCTTTGGCTGCAAATCTTGTAGCATAAAAATTAATGGGATTTTTTATATTATGAGCAATAATATTTTCTTTTTCAGTATAAATTTTTTTAAAAAAAGCTTGATTATTTTGATACATTTTTTCCAGTTTTGGTATATATACAATATCTGTGCCAATATTAAACATAACATCACCTTTAAATTTAGTATAACATATCAAAAAAATATTTTTAATTATTTTTGTTAAATAATATTTTTTTTCTTAAAAGTGTGTTAAAATATAAAATAGAGGAGGAGTAGTTATGAAAGATGAAATTGAAAAAAAATTAATTGAAAAAACAGCCAAAGTTTTAGGTGTTGATGCTACTACATTATCTGGTAGCACTAATATCAGAACTGATATTGATTTAAAAAGCTTAGAAATGGCAGGAATTATATCTGAATTTGAAGAAGAATATGATTGCTATATCAAATATACAGAATTGATGCATGCTAATACAATTAGTGAATCTGCCGAAATAATTGCTAAACAAATTGAAGGATAAGAATAGAAAGAGAGAAGATTAATGAAAGAAGAAAAAAAACCAATTGAAAATGAATTGTCATTACCAAAAGAAATGCCCAAAAGAGATGAAAAAATAGTTAATGTCAAATATCCAGATGGAACAAGTTGTGATGTTATTTTTACTAAAATGACTCAACCTATTCCAAAAGAAAAATTTGCTAAAATACCAAGAGAAGAAGCAATGAATTATTGTATTGAAGTACCAGTAGATACAAGAGAATACTATGTTGATGATGAAAAAAGAGTAATTTGTCTTCAAGATAGGCCAGTTAAAATGCGAGATGGAGTAACAATTTATGCTGATATTTATATTCCAGCTAGTGCTTTAAAAACCCCAGTTCCTCTTATTATTAGTTGGTCATTCTTTGGCAAACAACCTTGGCATCAACCAGTTCAAATTTTTAGACCGATGGGTGTGCCAACGGGTGCTGTTTCCAATGTTTGTAAATTTGAATCATCAGATCCCCTATTTTGGTGTTATCAAGGTTATGCCGTAGCTAATGTTGATCCAAGAGGTATTGGTAATAGTGAAGGCAACCAACAACAATTTGGTACCCAAGAAGGAAGAGATGGTTATGATTTCATAGAATGGGCTGCCAAAGAAAGTTGGTGTAATGGTAAAATAGCTTTATTTGGTAACTCTGGTGTTGCTATGAGTCAATGGCGGATTGCTGCTGAGTGTCCACCTCATTTAGTATGTATTGCTCCATGGGAAGCAACAGGAGACCAATATCGTGAAAGTATTATGGAAGGTGGTATTCCAGGATTTTTTGGTGGTTCAATTGTTATTGCTGCCCAAGGTAAAGGATACATTGATAATACCGTAGCTATGGCCAAAAAAGAACCATATGTAACAAGTCCTTATTGGCAAGATAAAATTCCACATTATGAAAAAATAACTATTCCTGTATATACAACTTGTAATTGGAACCATTTCCATTTAAGAGGTAGTTGGGAAGGATTTAAAAATATTAAATCTAGAAAGAAATGGATGCGTTGTCATCAAGTATTTGAATGGCCTGATACCTATAATTCTAAATGGCTTCAAGATTTAAAACTATTCTTTGATAGATATTTAAAAGATATTTATAATGGTTGGGAATTAACGCCAAGAATTAGAATGGAAGTTATGGATGCGTTTGAATATCCTTATCAAACTAATCGTCCAGAAAATGAATGGCCACTTGCTCGTACTGTTTATAAAAAATTATATTTAAATGCAAGTACTCATAAATTGGGTGATGCCCCAGTTAAGAATGCTAGTAGTGTAAGTTATGATGGTGAAAAAGGTTTGACAACTTTTGAATATACTTTTAGAAAAGACACTGAACTTACTGGTTATATGAAACTAAGAATGTATGTCGAAGCTAAGGGCCACGATGATATGGATTTATTTATTACAATTAAAAAATTATCTACTAAGGGTGAAGAATTACCAGTAACTATATTTGGGTCTGAACGTCATCCTGGGGCTTGGGGTAAACTTAGAGTTTCAGCAAGACACCTAGATGAAGAAAAATCAACCGAATATCAACCAGTACATACTCATGATCGGACAGAAAAATTAAAACCAGGAGAAATTGTACCAGTTGATATTGAAATTTGGCCAATATCAAGAATTTGGCATAAAGGTCAAAAATTACAACTTCAAATTGCTGGTAGATATATTCGTGATGAATGGTTTGAACCACTTGTTTGGTTCCCTGATAATAAGGGTGAACATGTTATTCATACAGGTGGCAAATATGAATCATACCTTTTAGTTCCAGTTATCCCACCTAGATATGAAGATGGCAATTATATTTATAGATAGGCAAAAACTATGGATTTAATGGAAATTGTTAAAGCTAAGGCTAAGGCTAATCCCGTTCGGGTAGCCTTTCCCGAAGCAAATGATGAAAAAATGGTTAAAGCTATTGATGAAGTCGTTAAAGAAAAATATTGTGATGCCTTAATAGTTGGCCATTTAGATGAAGTAAAAGCATTATGTAAAGATAATAAAATAGATGATACATTATGGCAATATATTGATGTCAATGATACTGAATATCAAGAAAAAATATTAAAAAAATATTTAAAATTACCAAACTTAGTTTATGGTGAAAAATCTTTAAGAAGAAGAATGACTGATCCATTATATTTTGCTTTAATGATGGAAGCAATCGATGAGGTAGATGTTACTTTTGCCGGCATAAATAGTGCAACTGGTGATATAATTTATGCTGCTCAAACCATTGTTGGCTTAGAAAATAATTTGGAAGTTGCTTCTTCGGTAGGAATTGCTAAACTTCCTAATTATACTTTTGCTGATGGTAGTAATCTACTTGCAGTTGGTGATTGTGCTGTTTGTACTAATCCGACTGCCTCAGAACTAGCCAGCATTGCTATAAGTACTTGTGATACAATTCATTCTGTAACTGGTTGGGAAGCAAGATGTGCACTTCTTTCATATTCAACTGATGGTTCTGGTAGTGGGGAATTAGTTGATAAAGTAAAAACAGCAGTTAAAATTGCCCAAGAAAAAAGACCTGATTTAAAAATTGATGGTGAATTTCAATTAGATTCAGCAATAGTACCAGAAATAGCTCAAAAAAAGGTTAAAAGAGAAAGTGCCGTAGCTGGACATGCAAATATTGTAATATTTCCTGATTTAAATGCCGGTAATATTGGGGTTAAATTAATCCAACAATTTGGTGGAGCTGATGCTTATGGTCCATTATTACAAGGTTTTCGAAAAATATGTAGTGATTGTTCAAGAAGTGCCCCAGTTTCTGAATTAGTTGGTAATATCTTATTTTCAATAGTTCGAGCAGGAGATTTGAAAAATGGGAAAAAATAATTTACGAATATTATCAATAAATCCTGGTTCAACAAGTACTAAAATTGGTCTTTTTGATAATGAAAAATGTGTTTTTAAAGTTAATATTGAGCATAGTCAAGATGAATTAAAAAAATTTAAAGAAATTTCTGATCAAAGAGAATTTAGATTAGAAACATTATTAAATACTTTAAAAGAGAAAAAAATAGATTTAGATACCATCGATGCTTTTTCAGGTCGTGGTGGTTCATTAGAATGCTGTGAAGGTGGAACTTATCTTATTAATGATTTAATGTACAATGATGCTAAATCAATGCGTATTGTAAAGCATCCATCAGCATTAGGAATAGTTCTTGCTTATGAATTAGGTTTAAAATATCAAAAACCTGCTTTTTGTGTAAATCCACCTGATGTTGATGAATTTAATATTGAAGCTCGTATTACAGGAGTTCCGGGTATTTATCGAGAAAGTCGAATTCATGCTTTAAATCAAAAAGAAATAGCTATCAGATATGCCAAAAAAATAAATTGTCATTATGAAGATTTAAATTTAATTGTATGTCATGCTGGTGGTGGTATTTCAGTTGCAGCTCATAACCACGGTAAAATGATAGATTGTAATGATATAGTTAATGGTGATGGTCCAATGGCTCCTAATAGAAGTGGTTTTATTCCAGCAAAACCTCTTGTAAATCTGTGTTTTAATAGTAAATATAGTGAAGATGAAATTAAAGCATTAATTAATAAAAATGGAGGAATTAAAGCTCATTTAGGAACCGATGATATTAAAGAAGTAGTTAATATGATTGAAAATGGCAATAAAAAAGCGCAAATAATATATGATGCTATGATATATCAAATTGCTAAACAAATTGGAGCAATGTATGTAGCTTTAAAATGTAATTGCAGCGCTATTATTCTAACTGGTGGTATTGCCAATGATGATTACTTCATTAAAAAACTAAAAAAATATATTAAAAATTTATCTAAAATTGAAGTTATGCCTGGTGAATTTGAATTAGAGGCCTTAGCAGCCGGTGCTTATCGAGTATTAACTGAACAAGAAATAGCAAAAGAATATTCTGGTGTACCAGTATTTAAAGGATTATGATTATATGATAAAAGGAAAAGATATTATTAAATTACTATTACCAGGTGTTATAGCCGGTTTAATATTAGGTGTACTTTTAACCTATTTAGTTGGTGTTAATAAGGAAAATGCTATATTTAATTATATAGGTGGTGCGATGTGCTGTCTTGTACCAACGTTCTTAAATTGCCTTATTGTTTTACAAGGAACAGCTAAAAAATTAAAAAGAAAACTATCTATTTGGCAAACTATTAAACGTACTATTCCATATTTAATTATTGCTGCCTTATTTGGCCTTTTCATTGTAGCAGTTGTAATTGAAAGAATATTAGGCTTTGATACAAGAGAAATTACTGTGTTTATAACAGCTATATACCAAACTATTTTAGGTATTATGACATCGACCATTGCAGCTTATTTAGCTTTAACAAAATATAGTAAAGATGTTAAATATACTAAAAGATAAATTTAATAAATATTATTATTAAAAGTTAAAAATGTGTAAATATCTACACATTTTTTTAATTTTTTATAATTTAAAAGGAAATGGGAATAATAAAACGTAAATATAAATTGAAGGAGGATATATGCATAGTTTTATTGAAGAAATTACAAATAATTTTTCTGAATTATTTGTCGAATCATTTATAATAAGATATTTAAATAATTTTGAATTAAAGGATTTACAAGATTTAGAAGATAGCATTGAAATTACAAAAATACAATTAACTAAAAAAATAAACAAAAAATTTGCTCAAAAATTAAAAAATTTAAAAAAATAAAAAAGGAGAGAAAACTCCTTAATTATTATAATTATTATTGTTGCCGTTAAACCAACCTGCCCCAATAATTATAACTAATAGTATGAATAAAACAATCCATATAGCTGCTCCTATGCCATAACCGCTTGTGTATCCAGCATAGCCACCACCGCCATAACAAGGAGTACTAGCATAGTTACCACCATAGTAACCATTATTTCCGTAATAATACATATTATACCTCCTTTATGTATCTATTATATTTTATTAAAGTTAGTCACTTTTTGACATCAAAATATTAATATTTATTTTTTCTATAATTTTTTTATGTTAAGATTATTATAGAGGAAAATATGAATAAGACGAAAAATAAATTTTCTAAAATGGATAAACCATTATTATTTTTGACAATACTCTTATGTAGTATTGGTCTTATTATGGTTTTTTCGTCTTCATCTATCGCTGCTATTTTACGATATAATAAAACAACAACCTATTTTTTTATTAGACAATTAATATTTTTAGTTATATCCTTTATTTGGGGAATTATTATTTTAAATATTCCTACTAAATATTATAAAGGTATTCATTGGTTTTTAATTTTAGGTATTACTGTTGTCTTATTTTTACTTCTTTTCTATGGTAAACTTACTAATCATGCTCAAAGTTGGTTTTATTTACCCATTATTGGCTTTGCCATCCAGCCCTCGGAATTTGCTAAATCATTCATTATAATTTTTATGGCTGTTTATTATAATAAAATTGTTAAGAAAAAAGAAAAAAATATTTATTTATATTTATTGCCCTTAGTTTTTATAGGAATTATTGGTTTATTAATTTTAATGCAACCTGACTTTGGTAGTGCAGCTATCTTACTGGCTATTGCTTTTTGTATTTTTATTAGTATTCCTATGAGTAAAAGTAATTTACCTAAGATAGCTTTAATCGGAGGAATTGGTGTTATAGTTTTGGGGGTAACTCTTTTATATAGTGGGACCGAAATTTTAAATAGTACGCAAATGGCAAGATTTAATTTTAAAGAGCCATGTCAAAGATATAAAGAAGATACTGGTTATCAAGTTTGTAATGGTTTTATTGCTATTAATAATGGTGGTCTAACCGGAGTAGGAATTGGTAAAAGTACGCAAAAATATTTATATTTACCTGAAAGCCATACCGATTTTATATTTGCAATTTTAGTTGAAGAACTTGGCCTTATTATGGGAATTATAGTCTTAATTATTTATATTTTAATGCTATATCGAATGTTAAAAATAGCCAAAGAAGCTTATAATTTACGAAATTCTATTTTAGCTTATGGAACATTTTGGTTATTTGTTTTCCATATTGTAATCAATTTATGTGGAATGCTTGCAATTCTGCCCCTAACAGGTGTTCCATTACCTCTTTTAAGTTATGGTGGATCATCAACAATCAATTTTATTACAATGATTTTTATTACAGAAAGAGTAGCAATTGAGAATAAAGATACAAAAACTTACATTGAAAAGCAAAAATTATTAAAATAAAAAAGGAAATTCATAAAAAAACTTCTATATATATAAGTGAAAGGAGGATTTTTATGAATTTTTTTGATTTTATCAAAACTAATAAATTTATCATTTTATCTATTAGTATAATAACGAATTTAGTTCTGCTTATCACAAGTGGTATTTTACTATATCAAAATCTTAATTATGAATGTATTTGTGATAAAGAAGAAACTATTTGTGAAAATACAATAGAGCAAGAAGAAAATGCTAAATTTTATGTCGAAGTCAAAGGTGCCGTTAAAACCCCGGGTGTCTATGAAGCAACTTCGGATAATATTATCAATGATATCATCAAATTAGCTGGTGGCTTTACTAAGAGTGCTTATACAAATAATATTAATTTAAGTAGAAAAGTAACTGCTGAATTAGTAATATATGTTTATACTAAAACAGAGTATAAACAAAATAATCAAATTGCAAAAGATACTACCTGCAATTGTGCAACTTATGATATTACTAATTGTACTGATAATAACCTAAGTGAAATAGTAGCAAGTGATTCATCAGATTATAGTGCATCTAATAATACTACTTCATCTAGTGATAAAAATGTAACTAGTAGTAATACTAATGAAAAAATTAATATTAATACCGCTAGTAAAGAAGAATTAATAACTCTTAATGGGATTGGTGATGCCAAAGCTAATGATATTATTAATTATCGTAATAGTAATGGTAAATTTAATAGTATTGAAGATTTAAAAAATGTTAGTGGTATTGGTGATGCCTTATTTGCCAAGATTAAAGACTATATTACAGTCTAAAATATTATATATAATATTATTTGTATTTATATTTTTTTATGTTTTAATTAATTGTGTAGTTATAAAATATCAAACTAAAATTAATGATTTTACTTATTTAGAAGGAAAAATAATTGATATTGATATTAAAGAAGATAGTTTAAGTTTTATTTTAAAAACTAATATTAAGGAAAAAGTTAAATGCCAATATTATTTTCAAGAATATAAAGATGAATATAATACTTTATTAGGAAAAACTGTAAGAGTAGAGGGTACTGTAAAAAAAATAAATAATAATACAATTCCTAATACTTTTAACTATCAAAAATATTTATATAATAATTCTATTTATATTTCTTATGTTGTTCAAAATTATACAATAATTAATCAAGAGAATATTTTTTATAAAATTAAAAATCAAATTAGTCAAAAAATAAATAATAGTGATGAAAAATTAAAACCATATTTAAATTTATTTATTTTAGGCGATAAAGGTTATTTAGATAATAATTTATATAATACTTATCGAACTAATGGTATTTGGCATTTATTTGCAGTTTCTGGTATGCATATTAGTTTAATTATTTTAATACTTGATAAATTACTTAAAAAAATTAAGTTTAAAAAAATAATTATCATTGTTATTCTATTTTATTTTATGTTTTTAACTAGTTTTTCTGCTTCCGTAATGCGTGCTACTATCTTTTATTTTTTAAAAACTATTTTTGATTATTTAAATATAGCCATAGATAATAAAAAAATATTATTACTTACAGCTTTTATAATTTTATTATTAAATCCTTTTATGCTATTTAATAATGGATTTCAATATTCTTTTTTAATAACGATGTCTATTATGTTTTTATCTAATCATATTACTGGTAATTATTTTAGCCAAATATTAAAAGTTAGTTTAATCGCATTCATAGTTAGTTTACCAATAACTATTAATTTAAATTATGAAATAAACTTACTTAGTATTATTCTTAATATTTTTTATGTTCCTTTAATTTCAATTATTATTTTTCCTTTAAGTATTTTAGTATTTATAATGCCATTTTTGAGTTTTATATTAAAAATATTTATTGTCATTTTAGAAGTATCTAATAATTTTTTTGGTAGTTTAAAACTTAGTATTATTATGCCTAAAATGTCCATTTATTTAATAATTATTTATTATTTAAGTTCTTATTTATTTTATAAAATAAATAAGAAATATATTTATTTAATTATAATTATTTTATTTATTAATTATATATGTCCTAAATTAGATAATAGTTATTATGTATATTTTTTAGATGTAGGTCAGGGTGATAGTACTTTATTTATTAGCCCTTACAAAAAAGAAATAATGCTAATAGATACTGGTGGCTCTTATGGTAGTGACTATCATGTTTCAGATAATGTAATATTATTTTTAAAAAGTTTGGGTATTAGTAAAATAGATTTATTAATTATTTCTCATGGTGATGCTGATCATGGTAGGGAGGCTTTAAATTATTTAGAAAAGTATACAGTAAAAAATATTATTTTAAATAAAAATAAATTAAATAATTTAGAAAATACAATAAAGAAAAAAGGTCATATAGTAAATAATTATACCAGTAAATATTTTAATTATCATAATATTAATGATTATCTTAGTGATGATGAGAATTATAGTAGTATAATTACAAATATTAAAATTAAAAATTATCAATTTTTATTAATGGGTGATGCTCCCCAAGAAATTGAAAATAAATTAATTCATGATTATTATTTAAAAGCTGATTTTTTAAAAGTAGGCCATCATGGCAGTAAAACTAGTAGTAGTAAAATATTTATTGATGAAGTTAATCCTAAATATGCCATTATCTCCGTAGGTCGAAATAATCGTTATAATCATCCTAATAATGAAACATTAATTAATTTAAAAGGTAGAAAAGTTTATCGAACTGATCAAGATGGCAGTATTATGGTTAAAATTACAAATAATAATTTAAAAATAGTAACTTACAAACCCTAGAAAGGAGTAATATGGATTATTATAAGGCAATAAAAAATGAGATAATAAATAATGAACTTAATTTACGTATAAAAGATTATAGTAAAAATAAATATGAATTAAAAACATATTATCAAGTTGGCAAGCTTTTATATGAAGCAGGTAACAAATATGGTGATAAGATAATAAAAGAATATTCAGTAAGATTGACCAAAGATTTTGGCAAAAAATATAGTTTAAGATATCTTTTTGATATTAGAAAATTTTATGTATTTTCAAATATGCACCCAGTGGATGCACAATTAACAATATCACATTATAGACTTTTGTTTCCGTTAAATGATGATAAAGAAATTCGGTATTATATAGAAGAAGCAATAAAAAGAAATTTATCAAAAAGAGAATTAGAAAAAATAATTAAATTTAAAGAATATGATAGATTACCAACAAATGTTAAAAATAATATAAAAGAACATCAAATAGTAAATTTTATTAAAAACCCTATTTTATTAAATAATAATAGTAATTATGAAATAATATCGGAAAAAATTTTAAAAAAAATAATACTTGAAGATATAGAAGCTTTTATGAAAGAATTAGGAAATCTATTTTGTTTCATAGGTAGTGAATATAAAATAAAAATTGGTAATACGTTTAACTATATTGATTTACTTTTATTTAATATTGAATTTAATTGCTATGTTGTAATTGAATTAAAAGTTACAGAGTTGAAAAAAGAACATATTGGTCAAATTCAAGTTTATATGAATTACATAGATACTAATTTAAAAAATATTAATCAAAATAATACTATTGGAATCATTATTTGTAAAAAAGAAAATAAATATATAATAGAATATTGTAGTGATAAAAGAATTATTGCCAGAGAATATATATTAATTTAAAATTTTCTAGGAAAAAATAACTATACAAAGAAAAATTAAAACCATAGGATATAATACATTATATAATGTTTATATATAGAAAAAGAGTGCACACTCTTTTTTTAATTGCTATTTTGTGAGATAATAAAAATATGAATACATTTTTATTAGTTAGTGAAACAAATTATTTTATTGAAAATAAGTTAGAAGAACTTAAAGATGGTATAGATAATATTGTCACTTTTAATATGGATATAAATACAATAAATGAAGTATTAGAAGAGGCAAGTTATGCTTCAATGTTTAATGATAATAAATGTATTATAGTAAAAAATACTAAAAATTTTAGTGCATCTAAAAATGGTGATACTAATAAAAGTAAAGACGATAATCAAAAAATTTTAAATTATTTAGCTAATGAAAATCCGCATACTAGACTCATATTTATTTCTAAAAATGGTATTGATAATAAAAAGAAAATAGTTAATATATTCAAGGAAAATAATAATTTATTTATCTATCCTAATATAAAAAAAACAGAGATAAAAAATGAACTCAAAAAAATAGCTGAATCTAAAAAATTTCAAGTAGATGATCAATCACTTTGGCATATCGTTAATAGTTCTTTGGGAGATTTAGATTTAGCAGTAAATGAGTTAAATAAAATAATGAATTATTATGAAAAACCTACGAAAATATTATATCAAGATGTTTATAATTTAACTGCTAAAACATTAAAAGATAATAATTTTAAATTAGTTGATGCAATAATTAGCCGAGATTTAGATAGTACCTTTATTGCCTTAGAAGAAGCTAAAAGATTAAAAATTGAGCCTTATTCTATTTTAAATCTTTTGTATCGTGAATATAAACTAATGTTAAGTACTATTTTATTAGAAGAAAATAAATATTTAGAAAAAGATATTTTAAAAGAATTAAAACTTGCCGATTGGCAATTTAAAAAAGTTAAAAATAATTTATATAATTATTCCAAAGAGGAAATTAAAAATATAATAATAAAACTTAGTGATTTAGATTATCAAATTAAAAGTGGTTTAATCGATAAAGATGTAGTTTTAATTAATTTTATATTAAATTTAAATATGTAGAAAGGATTTATTTATGAAAACCGTAGTAGTTGGAATGAGTGGAGGCGTTGATAGTGCCGTAGCTGCTTATTTATTAAAAAAAGAAGGTTATAATGTTATTGCTCTTTTTATGCGTAATTGGGATAGTACTATTAATGGCGAAGATTTCCAAAATGATGATATAATTTGTCCCCAAGAACGAGATTATAATGATGCCAAAATGGTTTGTGAAAAATTAGATATTCCTCTTCATCGCGTAGATTTTATCAAAGAATATTGGGATTATGTTTTTAAATATTTTCTTGATGAACTAGAAAAAGGACGAACACCTAATCCAGATTTATTATGCAATAAATTTATCAAATTTGATTTATTTAAAAAAGAAGCTATGAAATTAGGAGCGGATTATATTGCTACTGGGCATTATGCAAGAATTGAAGGGAATAAATTACTGCGAGCAGCTGATTTAAATAAAGATCAAACTTACTTTTTAGCTGATGTTACCCCAGATCAATTAAAAAATGTATTATTTCCAATTGGACATTTACAAAAAAATGAAGTAAGAAAAATTGCTTCTGAACAAGGATTAGTCGTAGCTACTAAAAAAGATTCAACTGGTATTTGTTTTATTGGTGAACGTAATTATCAAAAATTTATCAAAAACTATTTAAAAGAAAATAGAGGTCCAATAGTGGATGTCAAAACAAAAAAAGTAATTGGTGAACATAAAGGACTTATGAATTATACAATAGGTCAAAGAAAAAATGTGGGTATTTCTGGTTATCAAGAACGTCATTTTGTTTGTGGTAAAGACGTTAAAAATAATATTTTATATGTAACTATTGGTGATGAAGAATATTTATATAGTGATGCTTGTTTAATTGAAAATGTAAATTTTATTAGTGCTACTCATCCCACATTTTGTACCGCAAAGTTTCGTTATCGAAGCACTGATATTCCCGTAGAACTTGAATATTTAGATAATAATGAAATTTTAGTTAAATATAAAGGAAAAGCTAAATCAGTTACCCCAGGCCAAGCATGTGTTTTATATTTAGGTGAAGAATGTTTAGGCTGTGGTTTTATAAAGACTGTCTATAAAGATAATCAAAAATTATGGTATTTATAATTTTTTAATAAATTTATGAATATAATAAATATTTAAGAAAACAACTAAGAAAATATTAAATATTTCGGATAATACCAAAGAATACATACCAATATGAACAAGAGAAAATATTGCTAAACTTAACAATTTAACAATAACCCCAGCAATAGTTATTTTCATCGTAATATGTGCTTTATTTATGGCTTGTAAAAAACTCATTAAAATATTTTCAATATAAAATAAAGGAAATATTGGGGCTAATATTTTAATATAATTAAGTCCTAAATTTGTATCGTATAAAAAATTTAAGATATATTTACCAAAAAACATTAAAATAATAGAATAAGATATGCCAATAATTAAAGAAAAATATAAAGCTTCTTTTAATCTTTTTTTAAGGCATTTATAATCTTTACATAAATATTTTTTGGATACTTCGGGAATAAGTGATTGGGATATAGCCATTACAAAAAAAGATGGAACAGTTAATATTGTAATTGTGTATGCATTATAAGCTCCATATTCAGTTAAAATATAATTATTTGAATAACCACTAAATAATAATAGATTATTTAAAATAATTGGTTCAAAGAAATAACCAATATTACCTATGATTCTTGATGATACAGTAGGTATAGATATATTTAGAATATTTTTTAAAGTATATTTATCAGGTATTAAATCACACTTTTTAATTTTTATATGTTTAGGTAAGAATAATAAATTAATAAAGATTGATACAACTTCTTCAATAAATGAAAATATAAAAAGGGAAGTGGCTGCTAAAATTTCACTTTTAGCCATAAACATTGGAACAAACAAGTAAATAAGTAAGCCTCGAACAATTTGTTCAATAATATTAGAAACAACATTAGGAATCATATTTTGTTTACCATAGAAATAACCTTTAATAATACTAGATATTGAAATAATTGGGAAAGTAAGAGCCATAGCAATAATAAGAAGATAGCATCTTTCTTCATTTAATAAATAAATGGCAATAAATTTTGCTGATATAATTAATAAAAGTACAACAATAAAATTAATACTCATTATAAGTATAGTCGAAGTAGAAATAACTTTTAAATTATTATGATTATCTTCGGCAACTAATTTAGAAATAGTAGTAGGTAATGCTAAGGTGGCAATAGTAATTAAAAGAGAATAAGTTGGCATAACTAAGGAGTAAAGACCAATAACTTCGGCACCAACCAAGCGGGTATAAATAATCCGAATAATAAAGCCTAAAATTTTAGTAATAATACCACCAAGGATTAAAATAATAGTTGATTTTAAAAATATATTTTTACTTTTCATAATTCACCTTTAAAATAAATTGCAAATGGTATATAATAATATTATGAAAGAGGGCTTACTTTTATGGCTATTGAAGAAAAATTTAAAGGCGTAAATGAGTTATATCAAAAAATATTACCAGCTTTAAATACCAAAGAAGCAGAGCTTCATCGTAAAAAATTAAATAATATAACTAGTAAAGATATATGGAATTATTGCATTGAAAATATATGGCAAAATAAAAAAGATTTAAGAATATATGAACTGGTTGATGATATTTTAAATCTTGATGAATTTAAACTAGAATTATATACTCGAAAAAATGATAGGAATGATCAATTTGCAAGATAAAGAAATTAGTTTTAAAGATATAGAAGAAAAAATAAAACATTTTAGTCAAGAAGAACAAGCTAAAATAAAAGAAGCTTATCTTTTTGCATGTAAAGAACATGAAGGAAGCATACGAAAAAGTGGCTCTAATTATATAAATCATCCTTTAAATGTTGCTAATATATTACTTGATTTGAATGTCGATAGTACTACTATAATTGCTTCATTAATTCATGAAGTACTTAATCATGGTAAAACCGCTACCAAAGAAACAATTGCGGAGAATTTTGGCAAAGAAGTAGCAATTATTGTCGATAACATATCAAAAATAAATAAATTAGAACTTAATGATGTTTCGGACTCATCAGCTATTTATTTACGTAAAGTTTTAGTTGGTTTAGCCGAAGATCCAAGAGTATTATATATAAAGTTAGCCGATCGACTTCATAATATGCGAACAATCTGGGCCTTAGATGAAGAAAAACAAAAAAAGAGAGCTCAGGAAACTATGAGTGTTCTAGTACCAATTGCCCACCGTTTAGGAATTAATTCTATTAAAAGTGAATTAGAAAATATTTGTCTTAAAATATTAAAACCAAATGTCTATAATGATATATTAGAACTATTAAATAAAACAACTAGTGAACTTAATGATAATTTAGAAAAAATGCAACAAAAAATATCTAAATTATTAGATGATTTTCATATTAAACATAAAATAAAAGGACGAGTTAAAAGCGTTTATAGTATTTATAATAAAATGCATAATGGTAAAAAATATAGTGATATATATGATATTTTAGCATTGAGAGTTTTTGTCGATAGTGAAGAGGAATGTTATCAAGTAATTAATTTAATTCATTCAACATTTAAACCTATGAATAAACGTTTTAAAGATTATATTGCTAATCCTAAGGCCAATATGTATCAAAGTTTACATACAACTATATATGGACTTGATGGTGAAGTTTATGAAATTCAAGTAAGAACTTATGAAATGGATGAAATAGCTGAAAAAGGTATTGCATCACATTGGTCATATAAAGAAAAAGGAACTAAAAAAGTTCAAGCAATTATGGAACAAAAATTAGAAATGTTTAGGAATATCATTGAAACTAATCAAGAAGAAAATGATTCTACATTTGAGCAAACAATTAGTAGTGAACTTTTAGAAGAATTGATATATGTTTATACACCAAAAGGTGACGTTATTGAAATGCCTAAGGATGCTTCCCCAATTGATTTTGCCTATCGGATTCATAGTCGTATTGGTGATACAATGACCGGAGCTATTGTCAATAATGTTATTGTTCCTTTATCTTATAAATTACAAAATAATGATGTTGTCAAAATAATTACTAATAATTCTGCTACACCTAATTTAGATTGGCTAGAATATGTTAAAACACCCCAAGCCAAAGCTAAAATTAAATCTTATTTTAGTAAGCAAGAACATGAAATGTTAGTTGAAAAAGGTAAAAATATTTTAGAAAAAGAATTACGGAAGAAAAAATTAAGTATTAGTGATATTCTTAGTTCAGAAAATATTAGTAAAATATTAAAAGATTTAAAAATGGATAGTTTAGATGATATTTATTCATCAATTGGTTCTTTACGCTATACAGCTGGTTATATTATTAATTTGACCAAAGATGAAAAACAAAACGTTGATGATATTTTAATGGAAAGATTAAGACCTACTGTTATTAGTGATTCTAAAAATGATATTATTGTTGATGGTAATAGTAATATTATGTATTCCTTAGCTAAATGCTGTCATCCCGTTAAAGGTGATGAAATCGTAGGTTTTATTACCAAAGGTGAAGGTGTTTCTGTTCATAAAAAGAATTGTCCTAATGTTTTAGAAAAAGAAGAACGGTTAATTAAAGTAGAATGGAATAATAATACTGATAATACATTTATTTCAGAAATTCATCTACTTATTAATAATCCTAATTTTTTAGCTGATATTATTACTACCTCAACCAAAGAAAAGGTTTATATTAGTGAAGTTAAAAATAAAGAAACTGATAATGGTACATTATGTACTATATCAGTTAAAGTAAAAAATAAAGATGAATTAGAGCATTTTAAAAATCAATTAGCTAAATTTAAAAATGTGGAGGTTAAAGATTAATGAAAGTAGTTATTCAAAGAAGTAAAGAAAGTAATGTGGTAATTAATAATAAAATATTTAATAGTATTCCTTATGGTTTAGTTATATTATCTTGTTTTACTGAGGGAGATGCTTTGGATGATATTAATTATATAGTAAAAAAAATAGTTAATTTACGTATATTTGATGATGAAAATGGCGTTATGAATAAAAGCATATTAGATATTAAAGGTTCTATATTATCAATTAGTCAATTTACTTTATATGCTGAAACTAATAAAGGTAATCGTCCAAGTTATATTAAAGCACTAAATGGTCAAGAAGCTATTAAACTTTATGAAGAATTTAATCAATTATTAAATAAAGAAGTACCCACTTATCCAGGCGTTTTTGGGGCAGATATGACTTTAAACATTACTAATGATGGGCCAATAACTATTATTATAGATAGTAAAAATAAATAGGTAATTATGGAATTATACGATAAAATACAAAATATTTATAATATAAATAAAGAAAATGAAATTATTAAAGTCATTGCCGAAACAAAATCTGAATATCAAAATTTAACCACTAAAAGAACTTGTGTTATATATAGTAGTTTAATAGCTATTCTTTTATTGCAAAAACATATTTCAGTTAGAATAATAAATACCAAAGATTTAGGAATGTCTTTTGAGCATCAATTTTGTTTAGTGCCTGATCAAAATAAATATTATTTAATTGATTTAACTTTTGAGCAATTTAATACCAAAGGTACATTTCCAAATTTATTAACTAATGGTTATATGCTAATTAATAATACAGACTTTAATAATTATTTATCGATTGTTACTGCAAATGAAAGGAAAGATATCTATAATTTAGATGATGTCTTTTACCATTCTATTCCCTATGAAATTAGAAAAAATAAATAATATTTCTTTTTTTCTTGACATAATTTTCCACAAAATAAAAATGAAATCTTGACACTGGGGGGGGGTATTATATAATTATCTTATAAAATAGGAAGGATTGTATAATATGGAAGTTAATAACAAAAAATAATTTACATAATATAACAAAATAGAATTAATAACATATACATAAATACGATAAATGTGATAAAATAAAGAAGTAAGATATACATTAAAAATAACATAAATAACCATAATAATAAAAGGAGTAAGAATTATGGA
>CANQVV010000021.1 GCA_947627385.1 uncultured Bacilli bacterium | reverse complement strand
CCTAAAACAATTGATTATTTAAATAAAGAAAGTAAAGAAAGATTTGATAAAGTTTTAAAATATTTAGATTTATTAGAAGTTGATTATGAAGTAAATCCTAAAATAGTAAGAGGTCTTGATTATTATGATCATACCGTTTTTGAAATCGTATCACTTGATCATAATGAAACTCAACAAAGTGTTCTTGGTG
This sequence comes from uncultured Bacilli bacterium, assembly GCA_947627385.1. Taxonomy (GTDB): domain Bacteria; phylum Bacillota_I; class Bacilli_A; order RF39; family UBA660; genus SIG200. Next base: position 20,592 of record CANQVV010000021.1, on the reverse strand, counting down.
GTGGCGGAAGATATAATAAATTATTTAAAGATTTAAATGCTTCTGATAATTATGGAATTGGTTTTGCATGTGGGCTTGATCGTATCATTGCTATTTTAAAAGAAATGGATTTATATAAAAATGCCCAAAAAGAAATAGAATGCTATGTTATGTATGTATCCGAAGAAGAAAGATTATATGCTATGGATATCATTCAAAAATTAAGATTAAATGGCGTTATATGTGATATGGATTATTTGAATAAAGGGTTAAAAGGGCAATTTAAACAAGCTGATCGTTTAAAAGCAAAATTATTACTTATATTAAATAATGAAGATTTAAAAAAAGGTTTAGTTAATATTAAAGATAATGCTACCAAAGAAGAAGAAAAAGTTGACATTGATGAAATTGTCGAATATGTAATTGGTAATTTATAGAAGGTGAATTATGGAAAATATATATAGAAATAGATATTGTGGTGAAGTATCAAAAGAAGATATTGGTCAAAAAATTAGAGTGGCTGGTTGGATTAATTCAATCCGAAATTTAGGCAGTTTAGTTTTTATAACTTTAAGAGATGAAACTGGTATTGTGCAACTTGTTAGTGAAGATACTGAAAAATTTAAAGATATTACCAGAGAAAGTACGGCTACTATGGAAGGTGTTGTACAAAAAAGAAGTGATGTAAATCCTAATATGAAAACTGGGGAAGTAGAAATAGTTTTAGAATCAATGGAAATATTAGGTAAATGTCAAAATATTTTACCATTTGAAGTTGCCAGAAGTAAAGAAGCTAGTGAAGAAACAAGACTTAAATATCGCTATTTAGATTTAAGAAACAGTGCTGTTCATGATAAAATAATGCTTCGCGTAAATGTTATTGATTTTATTAGAAAAACAATGAAAGATTTACATTTTACAGAACTTACGACGCCAATAATTACAGCAAGTAGTCCTGAGGGTGCTCGTGACTTTGTAATTCCTTCAAGAAACTATAAAGGAAAGTTTTATGCACTTCCCCAAGCCCCTCAAATTTATAAACAACTTTTAATGGTTTCTGGTTTTAATCGCTATTTTCAAATAGCTCCATGTTTTCGTGATGAAGATTGTCGAGCTGATCGAACATTAGAATTTTATCAATTAGATTTAGAAATGAGTTTTGCTACTGAGGAAGATGTTTATGAAGTTGGTGAAAAAGTCTTTTATGATACTTTTACGCATTTTTCCAAAAAAGAAGTTTCTAAAAGACCATTTAGAAGAATTGCCTATAAAGATGCCATAGCTATGTATGGTTCTGATAAACCTGATTTAAGAAATCCACTTGTTATAGAAGATATTACAGAGATATTTAAAAATACTGAATTTAATGGTTTTAAAGATAAAATAGTTAAAGCAATTAAAGTAGAAAATTGTGATAAAAGTAATTCTTGGTATAAAAAATTAGAAGAATTTATTAAAGAAAAAGGTGCTATGGGCTTAGCATATTTAAAAGTAGAAACTGATGGTTTAAAATCTACTATTACTAAATTTTTAAAGGAAGAAGAAATTAATAATTTAACAAAAAAATTAGATTTAAAAGTAGGTAATGTAGTATTTATATTAGCTGGGGATAAAAATATATATAAACAAGCCGGTATTTTACGAAATAAATTAGGTAGAGAATTAGATCTTATAGATGATAATAAATTTGAATTTTGTATTATTAATGATTTTCCAATGTATGAATATAATGAAGAAGATCAAAAATGGGATTTTGGTCATAATCCATTTAGTATGCCCAAAGGTGGTATTGATGCTTTAAATAGTGGTGATATTGAGAATATTGTTGCTTATCAATACGATTTTGTTTGTAATGGTAATGAAATGGCTTCCGGAGCTGTACGAAATCATGATATTGAAATAATGAAAAAAGCTTTTGCTATTGCTGGTTATGATGAAGAAGTAATTAAAAATAAATTTAGAAGTCTTTATACAGCTTTCCAATTTGGAGCTCCTCCTCATGCTGGTATGGCCCCAGGAATTGACCGCATTGTAATGCTTTTATCAGATGAAGAAAATTTAAGAGAAGTTCAATTATTCCCACCAAATGTATCTGGTATGGATTTACTAATGGGTAGTCCTAATAACTTAGATGAAAAAGCACTTAGAGAATTACATATAAAAATTAGAGATTAAGGAGAGATAAAATGGATTTAAGAGATTTATATTTAGATACTAAAAAATACCTAGATAGTGAAGTTACTATCAGTGGTTGGATACGTAATCATCGTGATCAAAAAACTTTTGGCTTTATTGATTTTTCTGATGGCACTTGTCAAAAACATTTACAAGTAGTTTATGATGAATCATTAAAGAATTTTAAAGATGTTCAAAAATTATTAGTTGGTTGTGCAATTGAAATTCAAGGAAAAATTGTAAAATCCAAAGGTAATCAAGATATCGAAATGCAAGCATCTAAGATAACTTTACTTGGTGATTGCCCCGAAGATTATCCAATTCAACCCAAAAGACATACCAGAGAATTTTTAAGAGAACAAGCATATCTTCGCCCTCGAACTAATCTTTTTCAAGCCGTGTTTAGGGTAAGAAGCTTAGCAGCATATGCCATTCATAGATATTTTCAAGATAGAGGTTATGTATATTTTCATGCGCCAATAATAACTGCTAGTGATTGTGAAGGTGCTGGGGAAATGTTTCAAGTTACAACTATTCCTCTTGATAAAATAAAAGGAGAAGTCGATTATAGTAAAGATTTCTTTGGCAAACTTACTGGTCTTACCGTTAGTGGTCAATTAGAAGCTGAAACTTTTGCTATGGCTTATAAAAAGACTTATACTTTTGGTCCAACATTTAGGGCTGAAAATTCCAATACCAAAGTTCATGCTGCTGAATTCTGGATGATTGAACCAGAAATAGCATTTTGTGATTTAGATGGTGATATGGACATAATGGAAGATATGCTTAAATATGTCGTTAAATATGTTTTAGATAATGCTCCGGATGAAATAAATTTCTTTGATAGTTTTGTAGAAAAAGGATTAAAAGAAAAATTAACTAAACTTATAAATAGTAAATTTACTAGAATTGATCATCAAGATGTAATTAAAATATTAAAAGATGCCCCAGTTAAATGGGAATTTGAACCGGAATATGGAGAAGATATTGCCAAAGAACATGAAAAATATATTACAGAATATTTTAATGGTCCAGTTTTTATAAAGAATTGGCCTAAGGATATAAAAGCTTTCTATATGAAACAAAATTCCGATGATAAAACGGTAGCCGCAGTGGATTTAGAAGTACCTGGGGCTGGTGAATTAATGGGTGGTTCTCAAAGAGAAGAAGACTATAATAAATTATTAAATAGAATGCAAGAATTAGGAATGGAAAGTGAAGGATTACTTTGGTATTTGAATTTACGTCGTTTTGGTGGTTGTGTTCATTCTGGCTTTGGAATGGGATTTGAAAGACTATTAATTTACCTTACTGGTGTAGATAATATCAGAGATGTTATTCCATATCCAAGAACACCTAAATCTTGTGATTTTTAAGGAGTGAAAATGAAAAATTTTACAAAAGAATTAGTTGATGATTTAGCTCTTAAATTACTTATTGGTTTAACTGATGAAGAAAATAAAATGGTTTTAGACGAATTTGATGTAATTGATCAAAATATGGAATTAATTACAAAAATACCTAATATTTCTAAGGTTGAACCTATGACACACGCCTTAGATGATTTTACATATGTTTTAAGAGATGATAAAAAAGAAGAAAGTATTGAAATAAAGGAACTATTACAAAATTGTGATAAATATGAAGGTCGGGAAATTGAAGTTCCAAAAGTAGTTGGGTGAATAATATGAAAATTGAAAATACAATTGAGGATTTACATCAAATGTTAAACAATAAAGAAGTAACAGTTGAAGAATTAGTAAATGAATCTTTAAGTAAATCTAAATTAGTTCAAAAAGAATGTAATGCATTTGTAACTATCATAGAAAATCCTATAATTAAAGAAGTAAATTCTAATTTATTGTCTGGTATTCCATATGGTATTAAAGATAATTATTCTACCAAAGGTATTTTATCAACTGGTTCATCTAATACTTTAAAAGATTATATTCCTTTTTATACTGCTACTTGTATAGAAAACTTAGAAAAATGTGGCGCTATTGCTATTAATAAAACTGCCTTAGATGAATTTGGTATGGGGGGAACTGGAACAACTTGTCATACTGGCATTGTAAAAAATCCTTGGAATAAACTTCATATGTGTGCTGGTTCATCAGCTGGTAGTGCTGCTGCTGTTGCAGCTGGGGTATATCCTTTTGCTCTTGGTAGTGATACAGGGGATTCAATTAGAAAACCGGCAGCTTTTTGTGGCATAGTTGGCTATAAACCTACTTATGGCATGATTAGTCGTTATGGCTTATTTCCTTTTGCATCATCATTAGATCATTGTGGTTGCCTTACTCGTAGTGTTAAAGATGCTGCGATTGTTGTTGATGCGATGAAAGGTTTAGATAAAAATGATCAAACTAGTTGGGATTCTAGTAATATTCATCTATATAATTCTATTGATGGTCAAGTTAAAGGTAAAAAATTATTTTATATTCAAAATATAGTTGATTTAGAAAATTATACTAATCCTTCCAAAGAACTAAAAGAACATATCAATAATTTTTATAAAACCCTAGATTTACTTAAAAAAGATGGTGTAGAAGTGGAGGGTATAAATATTGATAAAGCTTTACTTAATGCTATCCCAAGTGTTTATGTATGTTTATCTTGTGCTGAGGCCACTTCTAATATGTCTAATTTAACAGGTATTATTTTTGGCCCTCGGGGTAAGGGTGAAAATGTTACGGATATGATGATTGATCATCGTACCCAAGGATTTTCTCCACTTATAAAAAGAAGATTTGTCATTGGTTCATATATTTTACAAAAAGAAAATCAAGAAAAATATTTTGTCAATGCCCAAAGAGTTAGAAGATTAATTGTCGATAAAATGAAGGAATTATTTAAAACGTATGATGGCCTAATAATGCCAGTTTCAACTGGACCAGCACCCCTTTTAGATAATCCCAAAGATTCAGTATCAGTTGATGATGTCAGCGTTTTAGAAGAACATTTGCAAATTGGTAATTTTGGTGGTTTTCCATCAATTACTATTCCTAATGGCTTTATTAATGATTTACCAGTAGGTATTAATATAACTGGTAATTGTTATGATGATATTAATGTTTTAAATATTGCTTATCATTTAGAAAGTAAAATGCCATATAAAGGCCAAATTGCGCCATTAAAGGAGGATAATCATGAGTAAATATAAAGCTGTAATTGGCTTAGAAATGCATTGTGAAATGCAAAGCAACTCAAAAGTATTTTCTAGTGCAGAAAATTCATATAATGATACTCCTAATGCTAATGTAAGACCACTTGATATGGCATTTCCAGGAACTTTGCCTACTGTCAATAAAGAATGTATTTGTAAATCTTTACTTATGTCATTAGTTTTAAATTGTAGTCAACCAGAATATATGTATTTTGACCGTAAAAATTATTATTATCCTGATTTACCAAAGGGTTATCAAATTACGCAAATGCATGCCCCAGTAGGTGTTAACGGTAAAATAACTATTGATATTGATGGCCGTGAAAAAGAAGTATTAATTCATGATATTCATCTTGAAGAAGATTCAGCCTCACTAGATCATTATCGTGATATTTCTTTAATTGATTATAATCGTTCCGGAGTACCACTTCTTGAACTTGTTACAGAGCCTTGTTTTTATTCAGCCGAAGAAGCCGTAGCTTTCTTAGAATATATGCGAAGAATTTACCAATATTGTGGTGTTTCAGAAGCTGACACTAAAAAAGGGCAAATTAGATGTGATGTTAACGTTTCTATTATGGATGAAAATGCTTCTGAACTTGGAACAAAAGTAGAAATGAAAAATATTAATTCTTTTGCTAATGTTTATGATGCCATTAATTATGAAATAAAAAGACAAAGTGAACTTAAAGATGCGGGACGCTATGATGAAGTGGAACAAGAAACAAGAAGATTTGATGAAGAAAGTGGTACTACTATTAGAATGCGCAGCAAAGTCGATGCCATTGATTATAAGTATTTTGTAGAACCTAATATTCCTAAGTATAAAATAACCAAAGAATGGTTAGAAGAAATTAAAAAAGATATTCCAATGTTACCAAGAGAAAGAAAAGAAAAATATATTAAAGAATATAATTTATCAGAATATGATGCTAATATTATAATTAAAGAAAAAGATTATGCTGATTATTTTGAAGAATGTGTTAAAATTGGTATAAATCCTAAATTAGCAGCTAATTATTTAATTGTTCAAATAATAGCCTACATTAATAAGGAAGGTATATCAATAAAAGATTTTTATTTAAAACCTGAATATTTAAAACAAATTATTGTTGAACAAGATAAAGGTAATATATCATCTAAACAAGCCAAAGAAATATTTAATAAGGCCTTAGATGAACGAAAAGAGCCTAAAAATTATATTTCTAAGGATAATGCTCAAATATCAGATAAAAATCTTTTAGAGGATATAATAAATACTATTTTAGATAATAATCAAACTCAAATTGAAGCTTATCATAATGGTAAAACTAATCTTTTTGATTACTTTGTAGGTCAAGTTATGAAAGAAACAAAAGGTAAAGCCAATCCAAATATGGTAAAAGAAATATTAAAAGAAAAATTAGATTAATATTTACAATTATTAAATTTAAGTATAATATTAATTATGGGTAGAGAAGACATGGGATAATGTCTTCTTTTTACATGCCATAAATTTGGAGGTGATTATATAAAAAATTTAAAAATATATGTTGATGAAAGTGGTGATTTTGGTTTTGTAAAAAACAGTTCAGAATTATATGTAGTATCCTTGGTTCTACATGATACAACAAAATCAATTAAATCAAATTTAAATTTTTTAAACGAAAAGTTAAAATCATTAAATTTTAACGGCATGATTCATACAGCTGATTTAATTGCTAATCGTCGAGAATATGCTCATATGAAATTAGAAGATAGAAAAAGTATATTTCTAGCTTTATTTTATTTTTCATTAAAATGTAATATCAAAGCAACAGCAATTATAGTTGATAAAACTTTCAAAAATAATAAAATTCAATTAAGAAATAGTATTAATCAACAAATAAATAATATATTAGTATACAATCATAAATATTTTTCTTCTTTTAATAAAATTATAATATATTATGATAATGGACAAGAAAAATTAGGTAATATAATAAAAGACGTTTTTGCTAAATATAATTATGAAATAATTGAAAAATTCAATCACCAAGAAGAACGTTTATTTCAAGTGGCTGATATGTTTTGTGTTATCAATAAAATAAATCATAAATATCAAAATCATCTTGAACTTAATAATCAGGAAAAATATTTTTTTAATTTATTTGAAATAGAAAAAAAGATTAAAGATTTAAATAAGAAAAAATTTCCATAAAAAAATAACTTGTTACAGTTATTCTTTTAAGCGGCCCTTCTGTCCGACTACGGGTCGAGTCCTTACCACGCCACAAATTAATGTGTTGATTCAGACTCGCAAGAAATAATATAATTATTTCTAATATATATTATGCCTTGTTGAATTAATTATATTATATTAAATATTTATTGTAAAGTTTTTCTTAAATAAAAATTATTACGAATTTAATTCGACAATTATTTTAATAGTCATATGTTATTATAAATAAAAAGGTGATTTGATGAAGAAAAATGCCATAATGATAATTATTTCTATTACTTTGGGCATATTATTTACAATATTTGTCTTAAACAAAGAAAACATATATGCTAAGGATAAATATATAGTTTATGCCTTTCAAACCGGAGTATATGATAATATTGATAATGCTAATAATATAAATTTACCAGCAAAGATAACTATCTTAGAAGATAATACTTATGTAGTATATACAGCTATATATAAAGATTTAGATATTATTAATAAAATGCTTAAATATTATAAAGATAATAATATCGATGTTTATTTAAAACAAATTAAAGTAACAAAAGATTTTTATAATATATTAGATAATTATGAAAAATTAATAAATAAATGTAATGATAGTACATTATACAATCAAATTAATCAAAGTATTTTAAATTTATTTATGGAAAAAGAAGGGAATAAATAATGCTTAAAATAATTAAAGAAAACTATTTGTTTTTAATTTTATTTATAATAATTTTACTTAAAGAACCAATTTATAAATTAATTACTATTAAAGAAAATTTATATACCCCCGTTAAATGTGCTATAACTGAAAGTGATTATAATAAATTATTAGAATTTAATAATATAGATTTAATATATGAAACTGATTATTTAAATACTTATATAATTTATAAAGATATTTATAATTATTTAAATGAAATTACAATTAGAGGAGGTAAAGATCAAAATTTAAATAAAAATCCCGTTATTTATGATAATACATTAATTGGGATAATTGATAAAGTAAATAAAAATACTTCCACTATTAAATTACTAACAAATAAAAGTAGTAAAATATCGGTTAAAATTAATGATGAAGTAGGATTACTTGAATATAAAAATAATGAATTAATAGTTAGTAATATATCAAGTAAAGCCAATATTAAAATAGGAGATATAATATATACTTCGGGACTTGGTAATATTCATGATAATATTTATATTGGTTTAGTTAAAGAAATAACTACTGATCGAAAAAATATAGAATATATAATTAAAGTTGATTATCAAATCAAGATAAAGGATATTGATTATGTTACAATATTAAAGGAGAATAAATTATGATATTTCTTTTAATATTACTTGATGTATTAATCAATAATTATACTTCTTATACCTCATTTTTCTTTATCATATATCTTTATAATAAACCATATAAATATTATTTAATAACAGGATTAATATTAGATTATATTGTTTTTAATACTTATTTTTATAATATTATAATTTTATCTTTAATGTATTTTTTAAATAAATTTTTCCAAGATTTAAATAAAAATAATTTTTATAATTATTTATTTATAACCTTATTTAATTATCTAACTTATATTATTTTAAGTAATATTTTATTACATAATATAACTTATATCTTATTAAATATAGGGTTAAATTTATTTATTAATATCTTATTTTATGGATTAAGTTTTCGAATTATAGATACTAGTCAAAATAATTATTCTATGATAAAATATAAAACTTGATTTAAGGGATTATTATGAATTTAGAAGAAGCGCTAGAAATGACAAAAAATTTAATAGGTAGTCAGATATATAAAGGAAGAGCAAATTTAGATGAAATACATGATTTTGACGGCTACCATAAAGTATATTTTCAAACTAATGAAAATGTAGCTGGTTATCTTGATTTAGTAGATTTAACGGATAAATCTTCGGCTTTATGTGTTGCAGCAAGTGGAGATCAAGCCTTTTCTTTAATAAATAAAGGTTTAAATAATATTCAATTATTTGATATTAATAAACTAACCGAATATTTTGTTTTAGGTTTAAAAAGAGCAATGATATTAAAGTATAATTATCAAGATTATATTAAAACTTTTAATTCTTTATTTAATTATCATACTTCCTTAGAAGAACTTACTGCTATAATAATAGATTTAACTAAGTATATGGATGATAAATATAAAGTTTTTTGGTTAAATATTGCTAATTATAATTATAAATTACAACAATATATTAAAGAACCATTAAATTTATTTGATATGTTATGCAATAATTTTGGTTTAAAATTAATGTGTCAATCAGCCAATTATTTACAAAATCCTGAGGCATATAATTATTTACAATCTCAGATAGCTCATACTAATATAAAATTTGCATATTCTAATGCTTCATTACTGGCTAAAAATTTTAAAGGAAATAAATATGATATTATCCTTCTTTCTAATATTTTAGATTATATGCACCGGACTTGGTTATTTGATAAGGATACTAAATTAAAAGAATATATTAAATCATTAGAAAAGATTACTAATCAAGGCGGAATAATTTTTTTACATTATGTTTTTAGAGAGGGCAGTCCCATAGATTTTTATCCTAACTTTTATCTTTTTAATGATTTAGATTTAGAATTAAAAGATATTCCTGATAGTTATGAGTTAGAGAAAAAACAAATAATTTTAAAAAGAATGCGATAAAATAAAGATATTTTTCATATAATTTATTGGTGATTATATGAAAAATAATGATTATACTAAAATAAGTCATAAAAAACATAGTAGTATTACTTATTATGAAGATAGTAAAAAAATTAAATATTTAAAACATTTAGTTACAAGAATACTTCTTAGTATTATCTTAATTATAAGTATATCAATATTTATTAAATTAAATAGCAATAATAGTTTATTTATTAAAAAATATTTATTAGAGGATAATCTTAAATTTACAGAATTAAATAAATGGAGCCAAAAATATTTGGGTAAAATTATACCCCAAGTAGATAATAATAGTGATTTGGTTTTAAATAATAATGATTTTAAAAGTTTACCTTATGAAAAATATCATGATGGAGTTAAAATAACTATGCCTAAAAATAATCCTATTACTATTTTAAATGGTGGTATCGTGGTATTTATGGGTGAAAAAGATGATTATGGTAATACTATAATTATTCAAGGTAATGATGGGTTAGATTATTGGTATGGTAACATAACAAATTCTAGTATTAATTTATATGATTATGTAGATAAAGATACTTTAATTGGTGAAGCCAGTGGTGATTATATTTATCTAGTATTACAAAAAGATGGACAATATTTAAGTTATGATGAATATCTTAAATAAAATAAAAATAAATAGTTATACTTATTTATTTATCTTAATATGTTTATTGTCTGGTTATATAAAAAATATTAGTATTATATTTCTTATATGTTTAATACATGAATTTGGTCATGTTTTTATAACTAAGATATGTAATTATGAAATAATAAAAATAGAAATTTTACCTTTTGGTGGTTATACAACAATTAATCAAAAAATAAATAGTAATATTAATAAAAATTTATTAATTGCCTTAGGTGGTATTATCTTTCAAAGTATTCTATTATTATTTTTAATTATTTTTAAAAATAAATTTAATATAATTACTTATAATTTATTTTGGCAATATAATATAATTATTATGTTATTTAATCTTTTACCAATAATTCCCCTAGATGGTAGTAAAATTGTTCAATTAATATTAGAAAAATTTTATTCCTATCATAAAGCATATTATTTAAATTTATTTATAAGTATTATTGGTCTTATTTTATTTATTATAGTAAATTATTATTATAATATTGATAATTATTTTATGGTAATATTTTTAATTTATAATACTATTATTTATTTTACTAATTATAAATATATAGTTAAAAGATTCTTATTGGAAAGATATTTATATGATTTAGATTATAATAAAATAGATAATCATACTAAAAATATTCAGGATTTAAAAATAAATGTTAGACATTATTTTAAAGAAGGTAATCATTATATTAAAGAAAAAGATAAAATAGGTGAAGTTTTTACTAGTTTCATTGACAAATAGAGGATTTTTTGATAAAATTTAAATGTTTTTAAGTCATTTCGTAAAAAACCGCACTAAAAAGGTTATAAGTTACAAATGTACACCTTACGGGCGCGACTTAATCAAAATATTATAAGGAGGTATGAAATGAAAGCTGTATTTGTAACAGGTGGAAAACAATATTATGTAGCTGTTGGCGATGAAATTTACGTTGAAAAATTAGATGCCGAAGTTGGTAGTACTGTTAAATTTGACGAAGTTTTATTCGTTGATGGTGTAGCTGGTAATCCAACAGTTAAAGGAGCATCAGTTGAATGCCAAGTAGAACGTCAAGGTAAAAATAAAAAAATTATTGTTTTCAAATATAGACCTAAAAAGAAATATCGTAAAAAACAAGGTCATAGACAACCATATACAAAACTTGTGGTTACTAAAATTAATAAGTAATTATGATAAAGGTTGTTTATAATACCAAAAAAATTGAAATAAGTGGACATGCTAATTTCAATTCTAGTGGTAATGATATTGTTTGTGCAAGTGTATCAAGTATTATTTATACAACAGTTAATGGCATAATGAATATTAATTGCAATGCTATTAAATATGAAGATAATGATAAATTTATTATATATGTATTAAGTAATGATGAAATTACTATTAAGCTTATAGAAAATATGATAGATTTACTTACTGATTTAGCTAGACAATATCCTAAAAATATAAAAATTAGTAAAGGAGAATAGAATATGTTATTTATAAAACTAGATATTCAAAGATTTGCCCATAAAAAAGGACAATCATCTACTGATAATGGCCGTGATTCAAGAGGTCGTCGTTTAGGAGCTAAACTTGCTGATGGTCAAATTTGTAGTGCTGGTTCTATAATTTATCGTCAAAGAGGAACTAAAATTTATCCAGGAACTAATGTAGGTATGGGTAAAGATCATACTTTATTTAGTAAAATTGATGGTAAAGTTAAATATGAAAGACTAGGAAAATCTAGAAAGAAAGTTAGTGTTTACGAAGCATAATTTTATGCTTTTTTTTATGTCTTATATATGGTATAATTATACCGATAATAGGAGTTTGTGTGATGAGAAAGTATTTGTTAAATTTTATATTTATTATGTTGATATTACCAAATATATGTTTTGCAATCACTTGTAGTACTGATAAACATAAAGCCGAAGTTGAGATTGAAAAGAGTACTTTAAATATTAATGAAAATACAAATATTAAAGTAACAAGTGATTGGAATGATATTAACGTTGAATATAAAGTAGCTCCCAAAGATTTTGCTATTGTCAATAACAATGGTTTACTTACTGCTTTAAAAGATGGTAATATTAAAATTAATATGACTATAAATTTTCTAAAAGAAAATGATGAAATAGATGATAGTTGTAAATTATCTATTCCAATTGAAATTTTATCACACGATTCTTCATTAAAAAAATTAACCTTAGAAGAATTAGATATTTCTCCTAATTTTAATCCTAAACAATTAAGTTATGATGTAAAACTGCCATATAAATTTGATAAAGTAAATATTATAGCCGAAGCAAGTAGTGGCAGTGCTAAAATTACCGGAGCAGGACGAAGATATTTAAATGCTGGAAAAAATGAATATAATATTGTTGTAACGGCCTCAGATGGAACAAGTACAACGTATAAAATCAATATTATTAGAGAAGATGCTAATGATGATGCAACGCTTGAAAGTTTAATTGTTGAAGGATATGCTTTGGAGCCTAAATTTAATAAAGATACTTATAAATATGAACTTAATGTAGGTAAAGAAGTAGAAACCATTAAAATCAATGCTAAACCCACTTATGAATTTGCTAAAATTAGAGGAATCGGGGAATTTGCCTTAGCTACTGGTAAAAATACCTATTATATTACTGTTACAGCTGAAAATGGTAATGAATTAAAATATGAAATTCAAATTAATAAAAATTTAGGTTCTTCTTTTTTAACCCAATTAGAAGTTAAAAATTATAAATTAAATCCTAGTTTTAATAGTGATACATTTATATATAATTTAACAGTTAATAGTGAGATTATTAAATTAGATATTAATGCCATAGGGAGTGAAAATGATCAAGTCGAAATCATTGGTAATGAGCAATTAGAATATGGGAAAAATGAAATAGTTATTCGCGTTACTGGTGATGATAAAACTACAACAACCTATAAAATAGTTGTTAATAGACTAAGTGCTGAGGAAGAATATGAAATAAAGAAAAATGATATTTTAACCAAAATACTTTTAATAATATTTATAGTATCTATTATTATAATGGTTAGTTGTATAGCTATCTTTATTAAAAGAAATTGGAAAAGAAAATATACTTTAAAAACTAAGAAAAAAGCCAAAAAGAATAAAAAGAAATAGGTGATACATAAATGTTTGGAAAAATTTTATTTATTAGTGATAATATAGCTCATGTCGAAAATAAGATGAGTCGAGACGTAGTAGCAGATTTAATGAATGTTCACGTTATATTCGAAGCTCCTAATCAAAGAATTTTAGGGGAAGTTGTCGAATTAAATGATGATGTTATCAAAATTCGTTTTTTAGGTGAATATCAAGGCAAGAGATATCTGAACGGTGTTTTAAGAAAGCCAGTTTTAAACTCAACAATTAGAGTTATCAATGGTGCTGAATTAATGGAATTAGTTGGTGATTATACAGCTGAAACTTTTATTTTAGGTGAATCAGCTATTTATAAAAACTTTAAAGTTTGTCCTAGTATTAATGCTTTATTTTCTAATCACTTAGCTATTTTTGGTAACTCTGGTTCTGGTAAATCTTGTGGTGTATCAAGAATAGTTCAAAATATTTTTGCTAATAATGCTATGAATCCAATTAATGCTAATTTATTTATTTTTGATGCTTATGGTGAATATAAAAATGCTTTTTGTAAATTAAATGAAATTAATCCTAATTATCAATATAAATTCATTACAACTAATCCTAATGAAGCCGATGGGGACTTTTTACTAGATATACCTCTTCATTTATTAAATTTAGATGACTGGGCACTTCTTTTACAAGCATCTAATCACTCACAATTACCAATTATTGAAAATACTATTAAACTAGCAAGGATATTTAGTCAAGAAAACGAAGAGAGTAGAAGACTTAAAAATCATTTAATTGCCAAAGCCTTATTAGCTATTTTATTTAGTAATGAAACATCTGCTAATAAAAAAAATGAAATATTTACTATTATTGAAGTATGTAATACTCCTGAATTTAATTTTGATTCTGAAATACCAGGAGTTGGCTATACTAGATTATTTAGTGAATGTTTTGAAATTGACTCCCATGGTAATTTTGGTGAAAGCGTTTTAATAACTGATTATATTTTAAAACATATTTTAGACGATACTAGTCAATTTGCCGAACCAGAAGGAGCCTATTATACTTTAAAAGATTTTGCTAATGCTATGGAATTTACTTTAATCAGTGAGGGATTTCAAAATAATGAAAACTTATATAGTGATGCCATAATTTTAAAGGTTCGTCTTAATACAATAATGACAAGTAAAGTTGGTCAATATTTTACTGGCAATGGTTATGTAGAAGTAGGTAATTACATTAATAGTTTAATAATGAAAAACGGTAAAAAATCACAAATTATTAATATTAACTTAGAAGATATTGATGATACTTATGCCAAAGTTATTGTTAAAATTTTCTGTCGTTTAATGTTTGAATATTCTAAGTCTTTGACCCAAAGAGCAAGTATTCCTTTCCATTTATTCTTAGAAGAAGCACATAGATATATTCAAAAAGATACTGATACTTTCTTAATTGGTTATAATATTTTTGATCGTATTGCCAAAGAAGGTCGTAAATATGGGGTTATTTTAGATATTATTAGTCAAAGACCAGTAGAAATATCTGATACTGTTATTGCCCAATGTTCAAACTTCTTAATCTTTAAAATGACACACCCACTAGATATTAAATATATTGAAGAAATGCTACCAAATATTTCATCAGATATAGTAGAAAAGCAAAAAATATTACAACCAGGTACTTGTGTTGGTTTTGGCGGAGCCTTTAAAATACCAATGATTGTTAAACTTGATATGCCAAATCCAATGCCATATTCATCTAACTGTAATGTCTCTACTTGTTGGAGTGCTGCTAAAAGCAATTAAATATTGCTTTTTTTAATTGCTTAAATTATAATAAATAATTGTAAATTGGGAGGGTTTTGCGATGCACTTATATAGTATTGATGCCAATAAAAAATATAATTTTAATAAATTAAATAATTTAATTAAAAAAGAAAAAGAAACTTGTCAAGAATATGCCTATATTTTAACTGATGAATTTAGTGAATGGTTTAATAAGTTATTTGATTTAACTAAATATCACGGTTGTGAGTTTTATAATTACGATAAAGAAAATATATATCGAAATGCTATTATTTTATATGATGTTTTATATGATTATATAAGTTTTCAAGAACAAAAAGATGATAGAAAAACTGAATTAACGTATTCTATTAGTAGAAATATAAAAGTTAATAATAATATATTTAATTTGATAATATCCAATCCTGAACATTATTCACCTCATTCAGCAATAGTAGGTCATATTTTTATTCGTACATTAAATGATGATGCAGAATATGATTTAACTTTAAAAGATTTACAAAATTTTGTAGTTGAACAAATTAATAATAGACAAAATACCTCTTTAATTATTATTAATGAGGTCATAAAATGTTTAGAAGAAAATGGTATTAATTCAAAAGATATTTTAAATGCTTTACAAATAAATTATGCTAGTATTGCTAATAGAGAAATTGAGAAACAAACAGGAGGAAGAAAATAATTATGATAAATTTGTCAAAAGAAACATTAGAATACTTTTTATCAGAAAATTTTACTAATTGGTTACTTACATCCCTTAGTAATATGCAATTTACATGCAGTAGTCAAAAAAATTTATTTACATTCTATACAGTAATTGATCATTATATTAAATTAAAAGATATAAAGGGAGAAAATATAAAAGATAATGAAAATTCTATGGCTAAGGGATATTTTATAAAATATTATGATAATTACGGTATATTTATTGATGAATTTTATGAAAGTGAATTAGATGATTCAATGCAACATAGAATATATCTTCAAAAAGCTAATTTTAGTAAAGTTGAAGGACAAGAAATTATTGATATAGAATATTTAACTGGTTATGTTATGGATTTATTATGTCAAATGAAAGATATTAATATTCAAGGAAAAATAATGTCTACAATTGATGAATTAATCCAAAATGGTACAGATGTAAAAGATATTCTTAATAATTTAGAAATTGCTTATGCAACGATTGCTAATCAAGAAATTAGAAGAAAATGAAATAAAATATAAACTGTAAAATTTAGATAATTATATGTATTATTAAAAATATATATGGTATAATATAAATACCTAGAAGGTAGGTTATCATATAAAACCGACTATATAGATAAATTGGGGAACTAATTATCTCGTGGTGTTGAATGCCTGTTACATTGTAATGGGAATCCTAATACTTGATATGTGTTCTACCACCTGCGAGTGAGCGGGATTTTATCAAGATACCTACCAACTAGGTTTTTAAATGGTTATAAAGGAGTTAAAATGAAAACAGTTATTAATAAACATATTGGTTGTTATGGAATTATTATTCAAAATGAACAAATTGTTTTAATTAAAAAAGCCAGAGGAGGATACAAAGGCAAATTAGATTTACCAGGTGGAGGAATGGAACATACAGAAATGCCAATAGATACTTTAACAAGAGAAATAAAGGAAGAAGTTGGAGTAGATATTATTGAAAGTAAATTATTAGATGTGACGGCTACTAATATAAAATGGCAAGTTAATGAAAATTTAGAAGAAGATTTGCATCATATAGGTATTTTATATGTAGTTGCTATTAATTCAGATAAATTAAAAAATAATGCCGATGGCCTTGATTCGAATGGTGCAGATTGGTATGAAATAAAGAAATTAAGGAAAAATTTTTTAACTCCTTTTACTATATTTGCCTTAGAAAAACTTGGCTATAAATTAAGTGGTGAAAAATAATGTATGATCGCATAATTAAATTAATTGGCATGGATAATTTTCAAAAAATTCAAAATACCAAAGTACTTTTAGTAGGAGTTGGTGGAGTTGGTGGATTTGCCTTTGAAGCTTTAATTAGAAGTGGATTTAAGGACATAACCATAATAGACAATGATCGAGTAGAAATAACAAATTTAAATCGTCAATTAATAGCTAATTTAAAAACTATTGGTCAATATAAAGTAGATATTGCTACTTATATTGCTAAAAATATTAATGAAAGCATTAAAATTAAGCCAATACAGATGTTTTTAGATAAAAATAATATAAATACCTTAGATAAGAATTATGACTTTATAATTGATGCTTGTGATAGTATAAATACTAAATTAGAATTAATTAAATTTGCTAAAACTAATAATATCGCCATTATTAGTTCGATGGGAGTAGGTAATAGAGTAGATGCCACTAAAATAAAAATAACTACCTTAGATAAAACTAATAATGATCCTTTGGCCAAAAAATTAAGAAAATTAGTGAAAGATAATAATTTGTCTTTAAAAATTCCAGTTGTATGTAGTGATGAAAATCCCATCAAAAAAGGAGAAGTAAACTCAATGATTACATCTCCTGGGGTAGCAGGTTTATATATTGTAAATTATATAATAAATCAAATTATTAAGGTTTCTTAATTAAAAAAGTAGCTAGCATTTTAGGATCTTGATGATGACATACTATATCATTAATTAAAGTAATAAGAGGAATATCAATTCCTTTTTTTTGTAGCATTTTATAAACTGAATTTAAAGTATAATAACCTTCTACTGTATTATTTTGCAAATATTCATCTATTTCTTGGGGATTTTTAGTACTACCAATTAAATAGCCAAATGAATAATTACGACTTTTAGGACTAGAACAAGTAAGTAATAAATCACCAACACCAGCAAAGGAAAGAATAGTTTTTTTACGACCACCTAAGGCATATAGAATATTTTTCATATCATGTAACGATTCATTAATTAAAAATGCTTGGGTAGATTCAGAATATCCTAAACCTTTTAAAATGCCAGCAGCAATAGCAATAATATTTTTAATACTTCCACATAATTGAATACCAATTATATCTTTGGATACTCTTAATTTTAAAGTATTACATTCTAAATTCTTTTTTACTAGATTAATTGTTTTTTTATTTAAACCAGCAAGTGCTAAGGCTGCTGGCTCTTCATGAATTAAATCAATAGCAAAAGTTGGTCCACTTATAACAGCAACATTTTTAGTATTTAAAGTATTTTTAACAACATTGGATAAAGGATTTAAAGTTTTATCATCAGTTCCCTTAGAAGCAATACATATTGGTGTATTATGATAATATTTTTGCATATTTTTACATACTTCATAAATATATTTAGCTGAGGTAACTAAAAATATTAAGTTTGTATTAACTAAGGCTTCTTCATAACTATCAGTAATAGTTATATTATCTTTGAAAGTTACATTAGGAAATATACTATTTAATTGATGTTTTTTATTAAATTCTAAAACATTTTCTTTTTTTTCTGTCCAAAGCATAATAGTATTTTTATCATTTTTAGCCAAAATATTAGCAAGACCTAAACTATATGCTCCGGTTCCCATTACAGTTATTTTCATTACTCATCTCTCATTTCTTTATGAACTTTATTTAAATTATTTTCTATTAAATTATTTTTAGGTTGATAATATTGGACATTCTTTATATTATCTGGTAAATATTGTTGTTGCACCCATGAATTTTTATAATTATGCGGATATTTATAATCAGGACTACCATTAATAATATGTTTAGGAATACTGCCAACATTACCTTTATGAATATCATTTAAAGCATTATCAATTGCCATTATAGCACTATTACTTTTAGGAGATAGTGCCATTTCAATAGCAATTTCAGCAATTGGTATTCTAGCCTCTGGTAAACCCACTCGCTCCGCTGCATTAATTGCAGCATCAAGTCTTGGACCAATACCAGGATTGGCTAAACCTATATCTTCATAAGCAATAACGGATAATCTTCTAAAAATGCTATCTAAATCTTCAACTTCAATAAGACGAGCAATATAGTGCAGAGTAGCATTAACATCACTACCACGAATAGATTTTTGTAATGCACTTAATACATCATAATGACCATCTTCATTTTTATCATGAAAAAATACTGGTTTACTATTTATATTTTTAACTACATCTATATTAACTTCATGCTTGCTAGCAGAGTAGTAAGATATCTCTAAAAGATTTAAAGCACTACGAACATCACCTGATGATAAGTTAGCTATATATTCTAGTGTTTGATTATCGATTTTTAAATTATCCAATGTTTTAACAGCTCTTTTTAAAACAGTAATAATATTTTGATTACTAAGTTCATGAACTTCAAATATTTGTACTCGACTTCTAATAGCAGGATTAATTTTATGATAAGGATTACTAGTTGTAAGACCAATTAAAATAATAGTTCCTTTTTCAACAAAGGGAAGTAAAAGATCTTGTTTATCTTTATTCATTCGATGAATTTCATCAATAACTAATATTAAATCACCATAAAATTTAGCTTCTTCGATAGCGTTATCAAAATCTTCTTTTTTTGAAGTAGTAGCATTTAAAAATTTAGTCCGCATTTGTAGTTCATTACTTATAGCACTAGCAATACTAGTTTTGCCAGTACCAGGTTTACCATATAATATCATTGAAAAAATTTTTTTATTTTTAACTAAATTAGTCAGTACTTTATTGGGACCAATTAAATGATCTTGACCAACTATATCACTTAGTTTTAAAGGTCGCATTTTGTCTGCTAAAACTTCCATTTAAACCACACATTCCTTTCACTTCGTTCAAGGCACACATAGTCATGAAAACTTGAACAAAATTTATTTTATAT
>CANQVV010000020.1 GCA_947627385.1 uncultured Bacilli bacterium | reverse complement strand
TATGCTCACGTAGACTGTCCAGGCCATGCCGATTATGTTAAAAACATGATTACTGGTGCTGCTCAAATGGATGGTGCTATCCTTGTTGTTTCTGCTGCTGATGGTCCTATGCCACAAACAAGAGAACATATTTTACTTTCTCGTCAAGTTGGTGTGCCTAAGATTGTTGTTTACATGAATAAATGTGATCAAGTAGACGATCCAGAATTATTAGACTTAGTAGAAATGGAAATTAGAGAATTATTAGGAGAATATGGATTTGATCAAGATTGTCCAATTATCCGTGGTAGTGCTCTTAAAGCTCTTGAAGGTGATGAAAAAGCTGTTCAAAGTATTCGTGATTTAATTGCTGCTGTTGATAGTTATATTGATGCACCAGTAAGAGATAATGATAAACCATTCCTAATGAGTATTGAAGATGTATTTACTATTTCAGGACGTGGTACTGTTGTTACAGGACGTGTTGAAAGAGGTAGATTAAATCTTAATGACGAAGTTGAAATTGTTGGTTTAAGACCTACTCAAAAATCAGTTGTTACTGGAATTGAAATGTTCCGTAAATCACTTGACTATGCTCAAGCTGGTGATAACGCTGGTGTTTTACTTCGTGGTATTGCTCGTGAAGACGTTGAAAGAGGACAAGTTCTAGCTAAACCTGGAAGTGTTACTCCTCATACTAAGTTTAAAGCAAGTGTTTATGTTCTTTCCAAAGAAGAAGGTGGAAGACATACTCCATTCTTCTCAAATTATCGTCCACAATTCTATTTTAGAACTACTGATGTAACTGGTGTTATCGAGTTACCTGCTGGTACTGAAATGGTTATGCCTGGTGATAATGTTGACATGACAGTTGAATTAATTGCCCCAGTTGCTCTTGAAAATGGTACTAAATTTTCAATTCGTGAAGGTGGACGTACTGTTGGAGCTGGTGTAGTTTCAGAAATTATAAAATAGTAGCCAATGTGCTACTTTTTATTTGTTTTAAAAGATAAATATTAGGTTATTTGTCTTTTTTATTGTATAATAATTTATGAAGTGATGTAGATGTTACAAGTACTAATTAGTTTTATAACAAATCCCATAATTATTTTTATATTTATTCTAGATATATTATTAATAATAATTTATCCACATTTTACTGGCTTTATGGGTGAATTTTGGGTTAAAAAACAATTAAAGAAACTAGATAAAAAAGAGTATTTAATATTAAATAATATTATGATAAATGATAATAATGCTACTCATCAAATTGATCATATAGTTATATCACGCTACGGAATATTTGTTATTGAAACCAAAAATTATAGTGGAATAATTAAAGGTAATAAATATAGTAATGAATGGGTACAAATATTAGGAAGAAATAAATATTATTTTAAAAATCCATTATTTCAAAATTATGGTCATATTAAATCTTTAAGTAATGTATTAAATATGGATGAAAAATATTTTATATCAATTATATGCTTTTCTAATCGTTCCCAATTAAAACTTATAGATGTAAATGTAATAAATTTATATATATTAATCGAAACTATCAAAAAATATAAACAACCTATAATTGAAAATGATATTTATGAATTAAAAAAAATAATCTTACAAAATAATATTGTTGATGGTGAAGTACGACAAAATCATGTAATAAATATTAGAAAAAAATTAAAAGAACAAAATGAACTTGTAAAAAATAATATATGTCCAAAGTGTGGTGGTAAATTAGTTCAAAAGCAAAGTAAATATGGCTATTTTTTAGGATGTAGTAATTATCCAAAATGTCATTACATAAAAAATATTAAATAACTTAATAGGAGTTTTCCAATTTTTATTGTATAATTAATTTGTAGGTGAAAAAATGTTAGTAAATAAAGATTGGCAAGATTATAAAATACTTAAAACTAGTAAGGGAATGAAACTGGAAAGTTGGAAAGATATAATACTTTTAAGACCAGATCCTGTAATTACTTGGGATTTAGGTGATTTTTCTAACTTTAAAATCAATGCTATTTACCATCGGAGTAATACAGGTGGTGGTCATTGGGAAAATAAATTAAAAACTCCTGAAAATTGGATAATTAATTATAAAGATTTAAAATTTTTAATTAAAGAAATGGGTTTTAAACATACTGGTTTATTTCCTGAACAAGCCTGTAATTGGGATTATGCTATGGATAAAATAAATAATTGCAATAGAGAGGTAAAAGTATTAAACTTATTTGCCTATACAGGTGGTGTTACGGTGGCTTGTCTTAAAGCTGGGGCAAAAGTTACCCATGTTGATTCTTCAAAAGGAATGATTGAATGGGCCAAAGAGAATGTTAAACTTAATAATTTAGAAAATTGTCCGGTTCGTTATTTGGTTGATGATGTTTTAAAATTTGTTAAAAGAGAAATAAGACGTGGTAATAAATATGATGCCATTATTATGGATCCACCTAGTTATGGCAGAGGAGCTAATGGCGAAGTTTGGTCACTAGAAGCAGACTTAGAAAATTTAATTAAATTATGTCAAGAAATACTTAGTGATAATTTTTTATTCTTTATTATTAATACTTATTCTACTAATTTACCTGGTATTAGTTTAGAAAATATTTTAAAAATTAATTTTCCAGGTAAAAAAATATTAGTGGATGATTTATGTTTACCTATTCAAAATAGTAATTTATATTTACCTTGTGGAATAACTGGAAGAGTTGAAAATGAATAATTTAAATATTTTATATGAAGATAATCACATTATAGTAGTAGAGAAAAAACCAAATATATTATGTCAAAGTGATTATACTAATGATTTAGATTTACTAACTATTATTAAAAATTATTTAAAGGAAAAATATCATAAACCAGGTAATGTTTATCTAGGACTTGTGCATCGTTTAGATCGTCCAGTCGGGGGAATTATGGTTTTTGCTAAGACTAGTAAAGCTGCAAGAAGACTAGCTGATACTATTAAAAATCATGAAATGCAAAAAGAATATTTATTAGTATGTTCTGGTAAAATTAATAATTCTGGTATAATGGAAGACTATATAATTAAAGAAAATGCTATTAGTAAAATTACAACCAAAGAAAAAGGTAAATATGCTAAATTAGAATATACAAAAATTGCTAGTAAAGATAATTTAAATTTAATTAAAGTTAATTTAATTACTGGACGTCATCATCAAATTAGATTACAATTTGCAAGTAGAAACAATCCCTTATATGGTGATCAATTATATGGTAAAGAAGACAGAAAACAAATTGCACTTTATGCTTATCATTTAAAATTTAAACATCCAGTTAAAGATGAAATAATGGATTTTATTTTACTACCAAAAGGTGGTATATGGAAAGAATTTGAGGCTTATTTAAATGAATGAAGAAATTATAAACAAATTAAAAAATATTTTAAATATTAGTGAAAAAAGTATCCGTAATACTTTAAATTTATTAAGTGAAGGTAATACCATACCTTTTATTGCTAGGTATCGAAAAGAAGTTACAGGTAATTTAGATGAAACTATTATTAGAAGTATTGAAAAAGAATATACCTATAATGTCAATTTATTGAAAAGAAAAGAAGAAGTAAAAAGATTAATTGCTGAAAAAGGATTATTAACTGAGGAAATAAGTAAAAAATTAGATGAAGCAGAAAAATTAATCGATATTGAAGATATTTATCGACCATTTAAAGAAAAGAAAAAAACCAAAGCTACGGATGCAATTAAAAATGGCTTAGAACCTCTTGCTAAAATACTGATGAGTTTTAATGTTTTTGGTAGTTTAAAAGAAGTTGCTAAAAAATATCTTAATGAAAATGTTAAAACAGTAGATGATGCCTTAGAAGGTGCTGGATATATTATTTCAGAATGGATAAGTGATAATGCATATTTTCGTAAACAAATAAGATATTTAACTTATCATAATGGTATATTAACAAGTAAACGGAAAAATAATAGTGTTGATGAATTAAAAACTTATGAAATGTATTATGATTTTAAAGAATCAGTTAAATATTTAAAAATGTATCGGGTATTAGCTATTAATCGAGGGGAAGATGAAGGAGTATTATCCGTATCGATTGTAGTAGATGAAAAATTAATTTATGATTTTTTAGAAAGTAAGATTATTAAAAATAATAATAATTTAGAACTTTCTAAATTTATTAAAAATGCTATTGTAGATGCTTATAAGAGATTAATTGCACCTTCTATTGAAAGAGAAATTAGAAGTGAGCTTAAAGATAAAGCCGAAGATGTAGCAATTGCTAATTTTAGTAATAATTTAGAAAAATTATTACTACAACCACCAATTAAAGAAAGAACAGTTTTAGGCTTTGATCCAGCTTATCGAACCGGTTGTAAATTAGCAGTTTTAGATAAAACAGGTAAACCTTTAAAAATTGCTGTCATATATCCTCATGAACCAAAATGTGAGTATGAAAAAAGTAAAGAAATATTACTTAATTTAATTAACGAATATAATATTGATATTATAGCTATTGGTAATGGAACAGCATCTAGGGAATCTGAGGCTTTTGTAGCTGATGTAATAAAGCAAGCTAAAAGAAAAGTTGAATATATTATTGTTAGCGAAGCCGGGGCATCGGTTTATTCAGCATCACCTTTGGCAATTGCAGAATTTCCTGATTTACATGTAGAAGAGCGGAGTGCTATTTCTATTGGTCGGAGATTAGAAGATCCTTTATCAGAACTTGTTAAAATTGATCCTGAAAGTATTGGAGTAGGATTATATCAACATGATGTAACTAATAAAAAATTAAAGGAAAGTTTAAATTTTACTACTGAAAAAATAGTTAATCAAGTAGGAGTTAATTTAAATACAGCTTCCCCTTCTATTTTAAAATATATTTCTGGCTTAACGAAAACAACAATTGATAAAATCATTAATTATCGTAATCAAAATGGTAAATTTACTTCTCGGGATGAATTACTTAAAAATAAAATATTAACTAATAAAACTTATGAACAAGCCATTGGCTTTTTAAGAGTACTTAATGGTGATAATCCCTTAGATACAACTAGTATTCACCCTGAAAGTTATAATAGTGCTTTAAAATTATTAGTTTATTTAGAATCTTCTCTTAATGATTTAGGAACTTATAAGTTACAAGAAAAATTAAGTAAAATTAATAAAGATGAAGTAAGTAGACTTCTTAATATTGATAAATATACCTTAGATGATATTATTGATTCTTTAATAAAACCCAATCGAGATATTCGTGATGAATTAGAAAAACCTCTTTTAAGAAGTGATATTTTACATTTAGAAGATTTAAAAGTAGGTATGAAATTACAAGGTACAGTCAGAAATGTTGTTGACTTTGGAGCATTTGTCGATATCGGTATTAAAAATGATGGCTTAATTCATATTTCTAAAATGAGTGATAAATTTATTAAACATCCATCAGAAATATTATCAGTTGGTGATATTATCGATGTTTATGTTGATGATATCAATATGGAAAAACAAAAAGTATCTTTAAGTTTAAAAGCTATTTAACTTGCAATGAGTAATTTATAAGGTTATAATATTAAATTAATTAGGAGGATATATATGCAAATTAATTTACTAAATAAGAATAAAATAAAAGAATCTCAAATTAAAGATGAAGATTTAGAAACTTTGGATTTAAAACAAATAATGAAACTTGTTTTAGATTCAAAGTTAGATCAAAATACAATATTAATGTATATTGATGCCTGTGAAATAAACCCAAAGTGTATTGAATATATTAATGCACTTATTGAATCTAATTTAAGTTCCAATTTAAAAATTAGAGCTTTGAAAAAATTAGTTCAAGCTAAATATGATTTTCAAGGATTATACATTAATAATATTTATCAAAATGAAAATATTAAAGAAAAAGAATTATTAGCAGATATTATACTTAGTTGTAAAACTTTAAATCAAGTTGCAACCATCTATATAATGTTTAGTGAAATAGAAGATGATAATATTAATTTAATAGAATATTATGCTTTGGCTAAACTTATAACTAAATGTAATAATATATATAAAACATCTATTTTAAATGATAATAAATGGATATCAAAAATGGCAAATTTAGGCTTATTATTACCAATTGCCAATTTAATATTAAAGTGTAAAACCAATAAACAAGCAGACTATATTAAATTATTAGCATATAATCAAAGTGTATCCGAAAATGCTCTGTTAATTTTAAAATATTGTGAATATTTCCTAAAAACAACAGATGAAAATAAATTGTTTAATATAAATTGTTATATTTTACAGTGTATAAATACAAATGTTTTGGTAGAAGCAGCAAAAATAAATACAATTTTAGTATCTCGGCATAATTATATAACTAATAATATTGGTGATATTTTTACTAATCAAATCTTAATAAATGCTGACTTAGATTTACAAGCAGCTCAAGTATTAAATGATTCAAGAAAAGAATATCATGCAAGATATGCTTCAAAATTAGCTACTTTTGCTGCTCCTGAGAGTATAAGCTCCGCAATGATTGTTAATGAATCTGAAACAAAATATAAAGCAGAAAAAGCATATAGTATTATGTCTCTTTATGCTAATACTGATGAAATAGATAAGGCATTAGAATTTGCAGCCCTTATTAATAGTGTGTATACCAAAGTAGAAATAGATTTAATATATGTATTAGGAATTAATAAGAGATTAAATAATTTAAATGTAGCCCTTCCCATAGCTAGAATTATTGCTGATGCTACTGATGCAATTGGTGATGTAATTACTTTATGGGAAAGTATGAAAGAAAATAAAGAAGAAATAATTAAAGGCTTAACAGAAGTAATTCATAGTTTAGATCCTAAATATCGTAAAAAAGCAGAAAAGATTATTAATGTAGCTTTAATAAAAGCTCAAAATAAACCATTACATTTAACATTTGATGAAGAAGTATGTTTAAGTAAAGGTAAAGAATTAGTTAGAAGAGAAGGATTACTTCCAAAGAAAATAAGAAAAGATAAATAAATAATACCAGAAGATTTTTCTTCTGGTATTATTTTCTATTACATAATTTATCAAGTGAATAATTATATTTAAGACATAATTGTATAGCAAAAGCTGTTAAAATTAATGTTTTGCCATTTTCATAAGCACTTATAACTGATTGAGTAGTATTAAGTAAATTTGCTAAATCTTGTTGAACTATATTATTTTCTTTTCTTAATAATTTAATATTATTTCCAATTACTTTTTTATTTAATTTATTATTATTATTCATATGTTTTATTTTATTAGATAGACCAGTAATATAATCCATATTAATACTAAAATAATTACATAATTCATTCAATTTTGTTAGTGGTATTATTTTAGCCTTAGTTTCCCATCTAGCATAATTAGGTTGAGATACATTTAATATTTCTGCCATATCTTTTTGATGTAAATCATTTTCTTCTCTTAAATCTCTGATTCTATCTAACATAAATTCATCTAATTTCATATATATCACTAAGAAAATTCTAAACTTATAAAAATTTTTTAAATCATTATATACACAAATACGATATTTTGTGTTATAATTCAAATAGAGAATAGATTAAAATATAAGTTTTCTATCCATAATAGTAATAAGAAAGGATGTTTGTAAGTGAATATGATAGAAAGATATAAAAAAGAAATAATAGTTATATGTGTAATAATAGAAATAATATTAGTACCATTAATAGTTAGAAATATAATAAGTTTAAAAAATAAAGATAATAATGATAATAGTATATCTAGTTTTAATGAAGTAGGAAAACAAGAATTTGGCATAATGTATCGAGATAGTGATACCGATCAATATAAAACATATAGTGGATCAATAATGGATGCTATAAATAATAGCTATGAATTAAATATAGAAAATAGTAAATGTAATGATGGAAGTGGAGCATCAGTCGAACCTGGTAGTGTACTATCGATAAGTGGAAGTACAGTAACCATAAAAAGTAATAAAACAGTATATTGTACATTATATTTTGATTTAGTAAAATTAAAAATAACTAATGCTAATAAAGTATGTGATTTAGGAACAAGTATGAGTGTAGAATTTACCACATCAGATCCAGTAACAGAATACTATTATAGTACAAATGGTAAAGACTTTATTAAAAGTAGTGAAAATATATATTCATTACAAGGAATAAAAGATGGAAGTACACAAACAATATATGCATACGCAAAGAGTAGTGATGGAACCCAATCAGCAACGAAAGAATTTAGTTTTACAACGCAATCATTAAGTGGTGCAATTACAGCAGCTCAAATAAAGGCAAGTAATCCCAAAGATTTAAGTCCATCCATCCAAGGTGATATGTATAGATATCAAGCAGCACCAGCAAGTGCTGATGAAGCAGCCAAAATGACCAATTGGATAATGTTTGGAGAAGAATGTACAAATGATTATATGAATCTAAGTGAAGCAGATAAAATAGATAAATACATGTATAGAATAATCGGAATAACACCAAGTGGTGAAATGAAACTAATCAAAGAAACATTCTTGAAAGAAGGAAATACAAGTGAATTTGTACAGAATGATAGATGTTATGTAGATCCAGAAGATGAAAGATATTGTACAGATGGCAAATGTCCAGATTGGCCAGATAGTGAATTATTCAAAAGACTAAATGGAACAAGTAACGGAACGCAAACAGGTTCAGGCTCAACACTAGATACAGAATGGACAGATATATTTGTAGATAGTGAAAAATACGATTACCTACGTTCCGGAGATAAAATAAATGGAGGAACAAGTGCCAGTACATGGTATAACTTAATAAGTGACCATCAATGGTTATATGGAGATACCAAAGATAGTAGTGCATTAGGTAAATATAACGGAGATGCAGTGTATGCAATAGAAAGCGGAGCAATAGATGCAACCCATTATGTCGGAACAAAAGGAAACATAACAGAAGCAACATACAACTGGAAAGATAACCCACCATTAACAGCCAAGATAGGATTAATGTATATGTATGATTATTATTATAGTTATTATGATGGTGTTGATGAGAAGACAAGAGGAAATGCGGGATCATCTAGCAAATTAAAGTATGCCTGGTTACATTTCCAAAGAGATGGATATAACACCTCAGCATCCTATGAATGGTTAATGTCTCACTACGGTGGGAATAGTGCGCGCGCCACGAATGTCCATGCTTTCCGAGTGTTTAGTACCGGCAATTACGGCAGCGCCATTCTGTACTATGCGTACGGCGTGCGGCCTGTCTTCTATCTTTCATCCGCAGCGAAAATCCTTGGAGATGGGACGAAAAGTAGTCCATACAAAGTGATTAACAATTGAGACTCAGGTCTCTTTTCTATATAAACAAACTCGTCAACGAAGACGTAAAAATAGAGCAAACAATCCTTAGGAGGTGGCCTACCGCCTCTGTTTTTTTGTTGTTTAAAATAAATTATTTAGTTAATACTAATAATGGTGATAATTATGCCTAATATTCATAGTAGTATTTCTTTTGGTTTAGTAAATATTCCTGTTATAATGAATCCCTTAATAAGAAATAATGATACCTCTTTTAATCAATTACATAAAAAATGTTTAAATCGAATACAATATATAAAATATTGTGATTATTGTAAAACACCAGTTAAAGAAAAAGATATAATTAAAGGTTATGAATATGAAAATGATAAATATATAACTTTTCCCAAAGAAGAGCTTGATAAATTAAAACCAGAAAATGAAAAAGAAATTGAAATAGTTTCTTTTATTAATCAAAAAGAAATAGATCCTGCCTATTTTGAAAAAAGTTATATACTTGCAACTGAAAAAAAGAGTAAGGCATATAGTTTATTTTGTGAAGCATTAAAAAAAGTAGGTAAAGTAGCCTTAGCTAAAACAGTTATCGGAAGTAAATTTTATTATTGTATATTAAGATTTACTAATAAAGGAATTGTAATGACTACTTTGTTTTTTAATGAAGAAGTAAATTTTCCAAATGAAAAAATAGATACTGATGTTAATCAAAAAGAATTAAATTTAGCTATTAAATTAATTGATGAATTAAGTGATAAATTTGAACCATCTAAATATTTAGATGAATATCAAAATAATATTAAAGTTGCTATTGATGATAAATTAAATGGTAAACCTATTAAAAGGGCTAAAAAGAGTCAAAGAAAGCAAGTAAATGATTTACTCGAAGCCTTAGAAAAGAGTTTAAAGAAAAAATGAAAGATTTATGGCAAAATAAAAAATGGGGACCAATGTTACTTGCTGAACAATTTAAACCATTTAATTCTAAAAATCATATTTTTGAAATTAAATATGATGGTAATCGAGCACTTGTTTTTGCTTCCCAAGATAAAGTTATAATTCAAAATAGACATAAACAAGATATAAGTTATTTATATCCGGAATTACAAAATATAAAAAAGTTAGTTAAAGGTAAAGTTATATTTGATGGGGAAATAGTTTCTTTTGTAAATAATTTACCTAATTTTAGTAAATTACAAGAAAGAAGTCATTTAAAAAATAAAGATAAAATTAATTTAATGGCCCAAGATAATCCAATTATTTTTGTTTGTTTTGATATATTATATGAAAATGGTAATTTAGTAGATAAAACTTTAATGGAAAGAAAGAAAATATTAAATAAATATAAAGATAATGATTTTTTTATTAAAACTAAATATATAGAGGAAAAAGGTATAGATTTATTTAAAAAGATTAAAAAAATAGGATTAGAAGGAATAATAGCTAAGGATAAAAATAGTACTTATAATATTAATGAAAGATTAGATAGTTGGATTAAAATAAAAAATTGGCAAAAAGAATCTTTTGTAATAGGTGGGTACATTGAAAAAGAAAATAGTAATGTTATATCTCTTTTACTTGGTGAATATAAAAATGATTTATTATATTTTGTAGGTAAAGTATCAATGGGTAAGAAACATAAATTATACGATAAATTAAAAAAAGTAAAAAAGTTAAAAAATTCACCATTTATAGATTATGAAGATAATTGTATTTATGTGGAAACAAAATATGAATGTATAATAGATTATATGGAAAGAACTAAACAAAATCATTTAAGACAACCAATATATAAAGGAGAAAAATAATTGACTTTTAAAAATAATAATGGTATATTACAAATACATAAGAAATTATGTAAAAAAGATGGTGATTCCAACCATAAAGAGGAAGTGAAAAAAGCGGTGATTCCCACCAATTTAAGAGGAAACGAAAAAAGCGGTGATTCCTACCATAAAAAGGAAACGAAAAAAGAAATCAGAGAGCTAACTCTGATTTTAATTTTTGCAACACAATCTTAGGATTGTGTTTTTCTTCTTTGAATTAAACTAGCAATATATAGTTGTAATCTATAAGGAATAAATCTAATACCAAAGATAGCTAGTTTCATTTTAATAGTTGGAATAATTATCATTTTGCCTTTAAACATTTTGTTAATAGCATATTTAGCTACATAAGAACTTTTAGCACCCTTTACTAAAAATGTTCCATGAGCTACTTTATTAAATTCAGTATTAACTGGACCTGGACATAATGCACAAATTTTAACATTACTATGACTTTGTTTTAATTCTTCATTAATAGCCATGGTTAATTTAAGAAGATAATTTTTTGTAGCATAATAAGTATTTAAATAAGGACCAGCCATGAAACCAGCACTAGATGCTACATTTAAAATATAGCCTTGATCTTTTTTTAAAAAATCTTGTAAAAATAATTTTGTTAAAATATGAGGGGCTTTAACATTAACATCAATCATATTAAGTTCAGTATCTAAATTAGTTTCACTAAAATTACCAAATAAACCAAAACCAGCATTATTAATTAAAATATCAATGTTATCATTTTTACACATTTCATATAATTTATAAACATTTTTTTGAACTCCTAAATCAAGTTCAATAATTTTAGTTTTAACATTTAATTCTTGGGCTAGGGAAGTAAGTAAATTTTTTCTTCTAGCTACTAAAATTAAATCAATGTTTAATGTGGCTAAATATTTAGCCATATCTTTACCTATTCCCGAAGATGCTCCGGTTATTAAAGCTTTCATTTTCGCATTTCTCCTTTAAGTTCAAACAAGATGTCTCTAAGTTCCATTGCTCTTTCAAAATCCAAATTTTTGGCGGCTTCTTTCATTTCTTCTTCAACATTTTGAAGCATACTAAGCATTTCTTTTTTATTCATCTTAGTTTTTTTATTAGTTTCTTTTATTTGATTAGAAATTACTTCTTTAATTTCTTTTTGAATAGTTTTAGGAGTAATATGATGTTCTTTATTATATGCTTCTTGAACACTTCTTCTTCTTTTAGTTTCATCAATAGCTAATTTCATAGCTTCACTTATAGCATCAGCATACATAATAACTTTACCATGCTCATTTCTTGCACATCTGCCAATAGTTTGAATTAAACTTCTTTCACTTCGTAAAAAGCCTTGTTTATCAGCATCTAAGATACAAATTAAACTAACTTCGGGAATATCAATTCCTTCTCTTAAAAGATTGATACCGACAACAACATCATAAATTCCACTTCTTAAATCATGAATTATTTTAAGGCGCTCTAATGTTTTAATTTCATTATGCAAATAAGCTACTTTAATATTAACTTCTTTTAAATAATTGGTTAATTCTTCACTCATTCTAATTGTTAAAGTGGTAATTAAAACCCGTTCATTACGTTCTCTTCTTTTATTTATTTCACTAATAATATCATCAATTTGACCTTCGGTTTTACGTACTTCAATAATTGGATCAAGTAGGCCAGTTGGTCTAATTATTTGTTCAACAACTTTATTATTTACTTTTTCTAGTTCATAATCACCAGGAGTTGCTGAAACATAGATGGCAGTATTGATTTTACTTTCAAATTCTGGAAATTTAAGTGGTCTATTATCAAGAGCACTAGGAAGACGGAAACCATAATCTACAAGGGTTTGCTTACGCATCCGATCCCCATTATACATTCCTCTTACTTGGGGAAGAGTAACGTGTGATTCATCGACAACTAACAAAAAATCTTTGGGCATATAATCAATTAAACACGAAGGAATTTCTCCTTCCTCTCTTAAAGCTAGGTGTCTTGCATAGTTTTCTACTCCATTACAGTATCCTGTTTCTTTAAGCATTTCAACATCATAATTAACTCTTTCTTTAATTCTTTGTTCTTCAATAAATTTATTATTATCGTGAAAATATTTAACTCTTTCTTGGCATTCTTTTTCAATCCTTTTAATAGCTTCTTGCATTTTGTCAGGACTAGTTACAAAGTGAGAAGCTGGGGTAATGGCAATAGTTTTTTTACTCTCTTTAATGGCTCCGGTTAAAGGATCAAAAACAGTTAAAGCTTCAACTTTATCATCATCAAGTTCAATTCTAATTCCTGATTCTTTGGCATTTACCGGAACAATATCAATTGAATTACCTCTTACTCGAAATGTACCACGATGAAAATCTAAATCACTACGTTGATAAGTCATATCTACAAGTTTATCAATAATTTTACTACGATTAATAACATCTCCAATAGTTAAAACAAGAGTATTTTTCTCATATTCCTCTTTTTCACCAATACCATATATACAAGATACAGATGCAACAACAATAACATCACGATAATTTATTAAAGCATTAGTGGCACCATGACGAAGTTCATCTATTTCATCATTAATCGAAGCATCTTTTTCAATGTAAGTATCACTTGATGGAACATAAGCCTCGGGTTGATAATAATCATAATATGAAACAAAATATTCTACATGATTATTAGGAAATAATTCTTTAAATTCTGAATAAAGTTGGCCAGCCAAAGTTTTATTGTGAGCTAAAACAAGAGTTGGTTTATTTACTTCTTTAATGACATTAGCAATAGTAAAAGTTTTACCAGTACCAGTTGCTCCGAGTAAAACTTGATGTTTTTTACCATCATTTATACCTTCAACTAACTCTTTAATAGCTTCTGGTTGATCTCCACTTGGTTTATATTTAGAAATAAGTTCAAACATGTTATGCACCTTCTTTTTTATCTATATTTTAGCATTATTTTATATACAAAACAAGGAAACTAATAGAGTACTTTCTTGTTATTATTTTTAACTTATTTTGTGATTTTATGTTAAAAATATCTTTACTATCAATTTATACTAATTTTTAATTTAATAACTTTTTATTTACAATAAGTAAAAAATACTATAAAATAAAAAACAAATTTAGAAATGAGGGCAATAAAAATGCATAATAAACCAAAAATAATTGTTTTTTCGGGAATAGATGGTTCAGGAAAAAGTACTCAATTAAATTTACTTTATAATGAACTCTTGACTAATTATAGAGTTTTTATATCTAAAATAGAATATATGCCTCTTAATGAGATGAATAAAAATCTTATTAAAAATTTATTAATAGAATTTAAAAGTGGAATTGAAATATTAAAACAAGCAATGACATTACATACTAATGATAATAAATTTGATTATATTTTATGTGATCGCTATTTAATGTGTTATTTAGCTTATGCTTATATGTATGGTATAGAGCCAATAGAATTAATAAGAAAAATGTTATTTTTTATTAAAAATCCAGATTTAACTTTATATTTTGATATTGATGTTAATTTAGCTTTAAATAGAATTAAAGAAAGAAATTCTGGCATAAATAAACATGAAAATTATGAATCTTTAATAAAAGCTAAAATAGGTTATGAAAAATTATATAAATCTTTTGGAAATTTAGAAATTATTGATGCAAATAGAAGTATGGATGAAATTAATAATAGTGTTAAAGATACTCTAATTAAAAGAAAATTAATTACTCACTTTTAAATCATTTAGTAGTTGATATTGCAAAATAATAACAAAAGTGCTATAATAATCAGCTTGAAACGAGGGGGTTATGATGACAAGAAGTGAAATTAGATTAAAAATGGCTACCATTTATCCAAAATTTATGGCTATTGCCATGGCTTTACCATTAAAAATGGAAGATTATGAAGCAAGTTATGATCAAAAATATCATAAATTTTTAGAATTATTTAAGGAATATTTACAATTAGCAGTTCAAGTGCAACCAGCAATACCTAGTGATCAAAAATTACGTAATACTAGTAATTATTTGTATGCCTTAGGTATAGCTATTCCAACTTATTTTAGAAAAACATATGAAAGAGAAATGGTTGATCAATTTGGAATAGATGTTGGTGAATTAAGTGGATCTATACCTTTTGGAGATTCTATAATATCTGAAAAAAGATTTTTAGAAAGATTGTACTCAGATTTAGATGCTTTAAAAATTCAAGCTTATGATAGTAGTATAACTAAAAGACCAACGCATGAGGGTTTTAAAATAGCTTGTTTCTTAGAAAAAAATGGTACAGATTTTCACTTTATGCGTGAAAATCCAGATGGTACTTGGTCTCAAAAAGTAGGTCGTGCTAAAAAAGTTTATACTTATGATGACATCGAAGATAATTTAACTGAACATAATTTATATGATTATGATTATGTTAAAACCTTAGAATTAGTTAAACCAACAATTAAGAGGTAAAAATGTCACCTGAGGATAAATTTAAGGAAATATATTTAGAATTAAATAATCTTTATGAAGAATTTAAAAATGTTGATTATTTAAGATTAGGAACAATTGGTTTAGCTAAAATAAGAAGAGAAATATTAAGATTATTAAAAGAATATTTAAAATTAACGATATCTATTCAACAAGGAAAAGTAAATGAAAATAGTTTAAAAAATACTAACTGTTACTTCTATGCCATTAATGCTCCTATTCCAACTAATTTTAAATTGGTTTATGAAAGATTAATGCATACACATTTTGGTTATGATGTTGGTGAGTTAAGTGGTAGTAGCCAAGCTTTTGAAAAACCACTTACAGAAAGTACTTTATTAGATAGAATTAATGGTGATTTAGATTTTTTAGAAATAAAATCTTATCCTTCAACACTTACTAGTAATAATAGTCATAATGGTTATAAAATTGCCACTTTGATTAATAAAGAAAATTGTGATTTTCATTTTCTAAAACAAGATGAAAGTGGTTTATGGCATCATAAAAGAGGTTATAAAGGAAATATTGAAATGCTTGGTAATATAACTAATATCGATGATATTTTAAAAAATGATTTATGTCAAAAGTATGAATATGTTACTACTTTGGAATTAGTTAAACCATTAAAAAGGTAAAAATAATGAATGAAGATGAAATTAAATTAAAAATTATTGCAATTGAGAAAAAATTATTACAATATCAAGCTTTAAGTATTAATGGTAAAAAACATAATAAAAAAATTATTATGCAAGAAATTTATACTTTATACAGAGAGTATTTAAAATTAATCGTACAAATAAAAAATAGGATTCCCAGTTATAATAATGGTTTTTATGAAGGTGATATAAATTGTTATTTTTACGCTCTTGATTTACCATTACCAATAAGTTTTTCTAAAACTTTTGAAGATATAACTAATATTCCATTTTGTACTAATTTAGGAATTATTAGTAATTTAGATTCTTTTAGTACTAAATTTATTCATCCTAATGTAACAGATGTTTTAGATTATTTAAAAAGTGATTTAGATAGTTTAAAGATAAAATGTTTTGATAGTGCTATTTATAAAGAACCTAAACACAATGGTTATAAAATTGCTATATTTTTTGAAGAAAATATTAATTTTCATGATTATCATTTTATAAGACAAAATAGTGATGGCTCTTGGTCTAGTAAAATAGGTTATTCTGATTGTATAACTAGAAGTGATAATCCATTTAATTATTTAAATCAATGTCCTGATGGAACTAAATTTTATTATGATTTGATTAAAACAATTGAAGTTGTAAAACCAACTTTAAAAAGGTAGGTGTAATAAATGAATGAAATTGAAATTAAATTAAGAATAATAGATATTCAAAAAGAATTATTTAGTCTATTGTTAAAACCATATAAAAGAAAAAGATATGAAGTTTTAACTGAAATTAGATATTTATATCGGGAATATTTACAATTAATAGTAAAACTGCAAAAAAGTAATCCAAGTTATAATAATGGTAAATGTAGTCCTTATAAAAATTGTTATTTTTATGCACTTGATTTACCACTTCCAAACATTTTTAAATTAGCTTATGAAAAAGTATCTAGTGAAAAAATAAATACTGATTTAGGAATGATTTCTTATCCCGAAGATGTCTATCGAATATATACTCCTAATACAAGTGAACAAACCTTAGATTATTTAGAAAGTGATTTAGATGCTTTAAATATTAAATCTTATGCTAGTACAATAAATCTTCCGCCTCAACATAATGGTTATAAAATAGCTATTTTTTCATCAAAATCTGGGGAAGATTATGATTATCATTTTATAAGACAAAACCAAGATGGTTCTTGGTCTAGTAAAATAGGTTATGAAGATTGTGTGGTTAAAATGAATAATCCTAATGATTATTTAAACGATAATATCTATAACTTTCCAACTAATTATGAATATCTAAAAACTATTGAAATAGTAAAACCAAAATTAAAATAAGATACGACAAAAATTGCGTATCTTTTTTGATATATTAAAAATGGTGATTAGATGAAAGTTAAAGTAATAGATGAGGAATGCGAAAAAGATTTAGAAAATAGCATTAATGAATTTTTAAATAAAGATATAGATGTGATTGATATTAAATATCAAATTGCTATTGGTATATCTGGGGAAGAACAAATATATTGTTTTAGTGCAATGATTATTTATCATTAAAAAAACTCATTAAAGAGTTTATAACATATACATATTAGTATTATTAGTTTCAATATCATCTTGGGAAATAATAGTAGCATTATTATTTTCTAATTTAGATAAACGATAATCCATTCGATTAAGTTGACGTTCAATTTTAGCAAGCCGACTTTCTATATCACTTCCAGTATTTTGTGTGGTATAATTATTAGGCATA
The DNA here is from genome assembly GCA_947627385.1 of uncultured Bacilli bacterium. Lineage (GTDB taxonomy): Bacteria > Bacillota_I > Bacilli_A > RF39 > UBA660 > SIG200. The sequence continues at coordinate 3,508 of CANQVV010000020.1, read as the reverse complement.
GGACCTTGATAAAAGTAATTACTGCCAGTTTGAAATGGTTGAGGTCCATTTGGCATATTTAAGTTGGGATTATAGGATTGAAAACTACTTTCTGAAAAAAATGAATTTCTACTTTTTCGCATAAGTTTACCTCCTACCAACATTATATGTTAAATTTAAGGAAGTGTTTTAAAATGCGTATGCGTTGCCCTAAATATAAAGATGAAGTTATTAATAATTGTAATTTTTTAATTAAAGATCAAATTGATTTTAAAAATAATTATCCTTTGCATATTGAAATTGGAATGGGTAAAGGTAATTTTATTTTACAAATGGCCCTTAATAATCCTCATATTAATTTTATTGGTATTGAAAAATATGCTAGTGTAGCTTGTATAGCTATAAAAAAAGCCCAAGAATATAATTTAGATAATTTAAAAATTATTATTAATGATATTAGTAATTTAGAAGAATTATTAAAGAATAAAGTTGATGCTATATATTTAAATTTCTCTGATCCTTGGCCTAAAATGCGTCATGCTAAAAGAAGACTTACTTCCCCAGAATTTTTAAAATTATATGATCAATTATTTAAAGATAAAAAAGTTATAATTCAAAAAACAGATAATGATGATTTATTTCAATATAGTTTAAATTCTATGAAAGAAAATGGTTATAAAATAGAAGAGATATCTTATGATTTACATAATAGTAATATTCCTAATGTAATGACAGAATATGAAGAAAAATTTAGTAAGATGGGAATTAAAATAAAATATTTGAAAGCCATTAAATAAATTGATATAATATAGATGTGATTAGATATGAAAATAAAAAAAATATTTTTATTGTTATTAGTGGTATTTACTCTTGGAGGTTGTACTAAATTACAAGATTTAAGTTATGATGATATTTTAAATACTTTGTCTATAAAGCCTAAAAATTCAACAGTATACCGTCGAGGTTATAATTTTTATGTTCCTAATGGTTTACAAGTAAGCAGTGCTTCATTAAGTTCTGTAATTTTATCTAGTAGTAATTTAAATTATTATTTATATGTAGATTTAATTAGTTATAATGCCAAAGATGATAATTTTGTTTATGAAAAAAATAATAATGCTCTTTATAGTACTAGTATAAATTATGATAATAAAAAGGGATATGTAGAAATTAATTTAAAAGAAAATAATCAATATTTGATTGAAATTATATATAATTATGCTAAAATAGAAGTAATGGTAGATGAGCATGATATAAAGAATGCTTTAATAAATGCCATTAATATTTTAAAAAGCGTTAAATATGACGATATAGTTATTGCAGATATTTTAAATGATGATAATTTAGACTATACCGAAGAAATATTTGATATGTTTGATAGTGTTAATGATAAATCAAATGTTTTAGATTATGATGAAAATGATAATTCTACTAGTAGTGGTAAAGATGCCATTAAAGATACAGATTATGTAGGAAGGTGAACTTAATGAGTTTTGTCAAAAAATTAAAGGATATTCTATTTGAAGAAGAGGAATATACAGAACCAATTAAAATTCGTGAGGAAAAAAAAGAAAGAATACCAGAAGAAATAAAAGTTAATCCAACTCCTATGATGGAAAGTAAAAGTGAAGTAGTGGAAGAAGTAAAACCTTCTTCACCAGCTCCAACTCCTACATCAGAAAGAGATTTATTTAAAAGTGATAATACTTTTAAATTTCCTGATTTTGATGAAGAAGAATTTACATCTAGTATGTCACAAAGTAGATCTAATCATAACATTTTAGAAGTTGAAAGAAAGAAAACTGTTGAAAAAAGAACTGATTATGGCCGTTATGAAAGAATAGAGACAAAAGAATATACGGAAAAGAAAAAATTTAAACCTTCACCAATAATTTCACCGGTTTATGGTATATTAAATCAAGATTATAAGGCAGAAGATATTATTAAAAAAGAAGATTCTGCATCTAATATAGATATAGATTCAGTTCGTAAAAAAGCTTTTGAAAAAAAGCCAGAAGTAAAAGAGATAAAAAAAGTTGTAGAAAAAGAAGAGGTATTAGAGCCAGAAAATAAGGAGGTTATTGATGAACCAGTTGTAACTTTCTTTGATGAAAAAGATAAAGATTCAAAAAAAGATAATTATAAAACAATAGATGATTTATTAGAAGAAGCTTCATCAGAAATAACCTTAGAAGATACCTTAGAAATACCTAAAACTAATAATTTAGATGCTATTGAAGAAGAATTAGAAAAAATAGATATTGAAGAGTCAACCAAAGAAAAAAATCTAGAAGATACTTTGGAAAATGATGTTTATGATTTAATTGATTCTATGTATGATGAAAGAGAGGAGGGGTAACTAAATGGAATTTTTACTACAATTTTTACCAATTATAATTTATATATTATTAATTATAATAATAGTAGTAGGAATAATTTTAGGAATTAAGCTTATATTTACTATTGATAAAGTAGAAAAGATACTTGATGGTGTTAATGAAAAAATTGCTAAGGTTACACCTATATTTGATACTTTTGAAATGGTTAGTGATAAATTAAGTGGTTTTTTTACTAGTATAGTAAGTGGTGTAGAAAATTTAATAACCAAATTATTTATGAATAATAAGAAAAAAGAAAAAATAGAGGAGGATGATTATGAGTAAGAAAGGTAATTTTTTATTAGGAGCAGGTGTTGGTCTAGGATTAGGATTTTTACTAGCACCAAAAAGTGGTAAAGAAACAAGAAAAGAGTTAATGGATGCCATTAATGATTTAGTTGATAAAGCTAAGGATATTGATGTTGAAGAAGTTAAAAGTGCTATTATTGTTAAAACAAGAGAACTTGAAAATACAATTAAAGATTTAGATAAAGAAACAGCTAAACAATTAATTATTGATAAATCCAAAGAAGTTAAAATTAAAGCCCAAGAATTAGTTGATTTAGCAGTTGAAAAAGGAACGCCAGTTGTAGAAAAAACAGCTAAACAAGTAAAAAGTAAAACGGCAGAAATGTTAAAAAGTGCTGCGGATAAGTTAGAAGAAGAACAACCTGTAAAAACTACTACTAAATCAAAAAAAACAACAAATAAAAAATAATCTGTTAGGTTTAATCTTAACAGATTATTTTTTATTGATAAATGATTTTGGATAAATATTTCTTTTATCAGTTCTATATAATAAATAATCAATACTTGTATTATAAAAATCAGCTAAACTAATTAATATATCTTCGGTAAGCATAGTTCGTCCGGTTTCAATATAGCTATAATTTCGTTGGGTTATACCAATTTTTTTAGCGATTTGAGTTTGAGTTAAACCTAAATCTTCACGCATTTCTCTTAATCTATTCATTTTTTCACCTATTGTTATTTAACCATAGATAAAAATTGTCTATTACTTTTTAGACAAAATTGTTCTAAAATTATTTTGTAAGTAAAAAATAAAAAAACAATATATACATAAATACGATAAATATGATAAAATAAAGAAGTAAGATATACATTAAAGAGTAATAATTTATCCATAATAA
>CANQVV010000019.1 GCA_947627385.1 uncultured Bacilli bacterium | reverse complement strand
CTTTGGGGTAAGGGGAAGTCTGCCCTTTTTTAACTATTTTTAAAATAAATTTTGTTTTTTCTTTTCAGACTAATCACTCTTTAATTATAACAAAACAAAAAGTAAAACTCAATAATTGGCAATTACTTTGTTTTACTATATATCAACTAAAATAACATCTTCACCTATTTTTTTTATTTTTTCAAAATCAAATGAAGTTGCACCACTATGGGTAACTTTGCGCATCAGTTTACGCTCTTCGGAAACAAAATATTGAATTTTACCAGTATTATCAATTTTGGCATCAATTATTCTTCCCAAATTATTCCCATCTTTAATATTTATGATATCTTTCATTTGTAAATCACTTAAAAGCATATCATCACCTTTATAAATTATATGTTATTTAATTAATTTTCTAACATTTTCAATTGCAGTTTTTTCAATTCTTGACACTTGGGCTTGGCTTATTCCCATTTGATCAGCAATTTCCATCTGCGTTTTACCGACTATAAAACGAGAAATTAAAATATCTTTTTCTCGATCTTTAATTTTTTGTAAAGCTTTTCTTAAAGAAATTAACATATCTCGATCAGTATTAATATCTTTTATATCAGCAATTTGATCTGATAAATAAATTGTATCGCCACCATCATTATAAATAGGTTCAAAAATACTCATAGGATCTTTAAGAGAATCTAAGGCATTAGCAATCTCATATTCTGATACTTCTAATTTTTTAGCAATAATATCATAGGTTGGCATTACACCATACATATTTTGATATTCACTTTGAAATTGAATAATTTTATAAGCTAAATCTTTAACACTACGACTAACTCTTAGTGAAGTATTATCTCTTATATATCTTTTAACTTCCCCAATAATTAAGGGAACTGCATAAGTAGATAATTTTAAACCTAAGGAAACATCAAAATTATCTATTGCTTTAATAAGACCAATTACTCCAACTTGAAATAAATCATCCATATTATGTTTAGTATTATTAAATCTTTGCAGAATAGATAAAACTAATTTTAAATTGCCATTTATTATTTTCTCTTTGGCTGTCTCATCACCATTTTGATATTGTTTAAATAATTCAAGAGTTTCCATACTAGATAAGACTTTAATATCTTTGGTATTAAGTCCCGTTATATCTACTTTATATTTTGCCATAATAATTTACCTTTCAAAAAAATTATGGCAATATTTTTCAAAAATTATTCAAAATTGTTATTTTTTTAAAGAAGTTAAACCTTTAATTAATTTTTCTTTTTCGTATTCACTTAACATCATATATTCAGAATAAGAAATGTTAAATTGTTTTATTACTTCAATAATTTTATCATCATCTAAAATATTTCTATACATAATAGCTGCAAGTAAAGTATCTCTATCAAGACTAATTGGTCCTGGATAGCCATATTTTGTTTTAAGATAACCTGTGGCATAACTCAATTGTTCTTCATTAATAGTTTCTTCACCAACAAAATTATTTTCCTTAGTTGTAATTCCTAAATTATCTTTGGCTTTAAATGCTTCGGGACTAATTAAGCCATAGTGAATATCGTCGATATCAGAAATTGTTTTTTTACTAATAATACCACGATATAAATCATAAATTCTATCAAGCTTATCTATATCATCAGTTAAATAATGATAATATGGTAATTCTATATTATTAACATATGTTTTATCACTAAATCTATTTAAAGCAATATTTTTAGAATTTACATTACAATTTACATAATCCATATGAGTAGAAAAATCTGTTACTAAATTAGAAATTGCTTGTAAATGATCATGTTGTGTAAATAAAGCCAGTTGTTCAAATAATTCTTGGGGTTTAGCCTTTTCAATATTGGCTAATTTTAAAAATGCACCCAAAGAAATATAACTAATAGCATAACGTTTTGACCATAAATCTACTAATACTTTTTGGCCTTCAAATCTTTTAGAATTAGCATATCTTTTATGAATGTTTTCAACTATAATACCTTTTGATCTTTTTTCCAAAGTATTTTTAATTAAATTAAAGGCATCAGGAATAATTATAGTTTCTGCAATACTCCGGCCACTTTTTTTAATAATAATACCATTAGCTTTTATAGCTACTTTAATTTTTTCTTTTTCACTATTCATATAATAACAATTAAAAGATTTTTTACTTCTTATACTTATATCTTGAAGTTCAAAACCACTTATTGCATCCATTAGTTCACTTCTAACCCATTCTACATCTAAAATAGGAAATCTTTTATAAATATTCTCTTTTTTTGCCATATTATCACCTACAACGTAAATTATATTATAAAACAGTCTCTTTAATTTAGCAATCTAAATAATTTTATTTTTAAATCTTCAAAATTATGATAAGGTACTAAAATAATATTTGGATTACCACTTATCATGGCAGATAAATTAGTATTATCTTCATATAAACAAATAACTTTTTTATTTAAATTTTCGGCATAAGCAATTTCATATCCTACACCCAAAGATGGAGTTGTAACCTCAGCAATTAAAAAATCACATTCTTTTAACCATTTAATATCTCTTTTATAAATTGTAGTATTTAAAATTTTTTCTCCTTTGGCATCCATTTTTAAATTAGCAACATGTTCATCTAAAATAATATAATTTTCTTTTAAATAATTTAGTATTTGTAAATAGTTATTTACTTTGCTTCTTCATCCTCGAATAGAAGCTGCAAAATATATTTTTTTCTTAGGTACTGTATCTTTTATTTTTGCTAACATTTTAATACCTTCTTTCAGTATAATTATAATACTATAAAAGAAAAAACTAGTATCCCTAGGCTACAATTGCCTAACAACACTAGTATTTTATATCAAATTTATGGTGCACCTGAAGGGACTTGAACCCCCACGGATATATCCACTAGATCCTAAGTCTAGCGCGTCTACCAGTTCCGCCACAGGTGCACTAATAAATGGTGGACCTCGTAGGACTCGAACCTACGACCGCCCGGTTATGAGCCGGATGCTCTAACCAACTGAGCTAGAGGTCCATCAAAATTACAACAACATAATATTAACATATTTGCTTTGCTTTGGCAATATATTTTTTTAGAATATCAAGAAAAAAAGATATCAATAATGATACCTTCCCCTCTTTATTCTATCTATTAAATTATCTTCCAATTCCTTGGGATAAATTAATATATTCTTGTTCATGCGCTTCAAAATAATCAGGTGTATTTGGATAAAAATTCAAAGTTATTTTATCTTGCATATCTTGTAAAAAACGCAATTCTACTAAATCTTGCCAATTTGTCGTTACCGAAGAATCAATACCTTTGAATATTTTTTCATGGCAAGTGCTTATTTCCTTTAATAATTCTTTATATCCATTAATATCACTTGTTATTGTAAATGGAATACGACATTCCTTTAATTTTTTTATTCCGGTATAATAATTAATAGCCATATTAGTCATAACCCCCATTATAAATATTAATGTTTATCTTGCAACATATTAAGTAAATCAATTTTAAACATATCTTTGGAAGCATTTGCTTTTGAAATCATTATACCTTTATAAGTTGTTAATTCAGACATATGACCTTCAAGTAAAATTTTGGCTGGTGTAATTTCTTCAAGCATTACAACTTCTTCTTTTTTATGTACTGTATAAATTAATTTAACTTCACCATGAATTTGCGTAAACATTTTATCACTTGGTAATTTAAGTTCATAAGTTTCAGTTCCATTAATTTTATTAGAACTTACTTTTTCTCCTAAAAATTTACCATTTCTAAGTGCAGGATAAAATTCAAAGTTTAATTTTTTGAAAGCCAACATATTATATTTCTTTAAAGCTCTCTCTAATTTTTTAAATTCATTCTCATTTACGTAATCTAAAATGTATCCATTCATTATTGCCATCCCCCTTAATTACGAAATAAGTATAGCACAATTCTAAAAAAATGTCAACTGTTTGTATATTTAAACAAATAATTGGCATTTTAACTTGATTTTTTGATAAAATTGTACAATTAATTTTTGACAATATATTTAATATAAATTGACAATTGTTTCACCTAAATTCCAATTATTTAAGTAAAACTTTTTAACTAATTTATTTTCTTTTAAAATATTATGAACTTCATTAGTTATAATATTAGTACTTTTACCATGAATTATAATAATTTCTGTATTACCCATTTTATAATTATCATTTATAAATTCTGTAACTAAGGAATAAACTAAGGCTAATTCTTCACCGTGTAAATCTAATTTTGGAGTTTTACTTGTTAGCATTATTTTGACCTGTTGCATTTTGGGGTGGAACTTGTTGTTGGACATTTGATGCTGGTTGTGGACTTTGAGTAGGTGTTGTACTCATATTTACACCAGTATCCATATTTAGGACAGGATTTGTTGATGGATTAGGTGTTACATTAGCTTGATTTGGGGTAGCGTTTACTCCGGGAGCAGGATTTTGCACTGTTGGTTGTGTAAATTTAGCATTATAATAATTTGAAACTTCTGTTAAAGCTGGAATAGCTAATCTAGATGTCATTTTAGTAGTACTTAATGATGCTGCAATTGAAGCATAAGTAACAGCTTTTTCTAAATCAAAATCACGACCAATGGCATAGGCAAAAGCACCAGCAAAAACATCACCTGCACCATTAGTATCAACAATTTCTACTCTGACAGGTGGTAATATTTTAACTTGACCATCAACAGCATAAACAGCTCCTCTTTCTCCAAGAGTTATAACTATTTCAGCTTTCGTAAATCTTTGTCTTAATTTATTATAAACATTAACAATTGTACTGCTATCATTATAATTTATTTGGTAGTTAGCATATCCCTCAGCAGTCCCTTTATTAAATATAATATAATTAGCGTATCTTCCAAGTTCTATAATTTCTTTATCTACTTTGGAAACTACTAAAAAACTTTTAGCTTTACTATATTTATCAAATGCTGAAACTGAGGCATTAAAATCATTACCATCACTTATAATAGTATCAAAATCTACTCCAAAAGAATATTTTTTTAAGAAAGAATTACTATTAAGTTCAAAAACAGTTTTATTTTTACTAGTAGTATTTACTATTACTAATGACTTTGAAGTTGGTCGATCAAAACTTGTTTCTAAATAATCAGTTTTTACTCCGATAGTTTCAAAATCTTTTTTTATTTTAGAGGCAGCATCATCAGATCCAAGCATACTAGCAATATATGTTTCTACGCCCCATTTACCTAAAAGATAAGCAATATTACCAGCATGGCCACCACCACATTCAGTTCTCTCATTTAAACGAATTGTTTGATTTTCTTGAATTACTGCATTAATTGGACAAGTTGTTTCCAAAAGAGAACTACCTATACACAACACCTTCATTTTATTCCCTACTTTCTCTAATTATTATACTATATATTTTTCTATTTTAAAAGAGTATTTTATATTAAAAAAGAGACCTAAGTCTCAATTATTCTTGTACATCCAAGATGAACGGATTTGTTTTGGTGCCTTCTCCTCCATCTTTGATTTTCGCTGCGGATGAAAGATAGAAGACAGGACGAACCCCACACCCACTGAGAGAGTTGAAGACACTCACGCCACCGGCATTATCCAAATCCCGCGTGGCAACTTGTGCATAACCAACGTTATACACACCCCACCTAGTACTTAACCATTCAAATGATGTTGAGGTGTTGTATCCATCTTTTTGATAGAAAATCCATGCATTTTTCGCTGTACTATAATTTCCCGGATTTCCTCCTGGATATGCGTATATATAATCGTGTATGTACATTAAGCTTATTTTTGCTGTTACTTTATTTGTTGTAGGCCATTTATAACTTTCAGATACTACTGTTTTTGATCCTGCCGGTTGTTGGGCATAATGTGTTGTTTTTCTTTGCCCTGTCTCTATTTGGTATGCTATATCTCCATTATATGTACTTTCTATTGTATCTCCATACATCCATTCGTGTACACTTATTAAGTTATACCATGTACTGGCACTTGTTCCTCCATTTATATTATCTCCGGAACGTAAATAGTCATATTCTTCACTATCAACAAAAATATCGGTATCGTTATCTACTCCATCATCATTATTACCTCTACCGGCTATTGTTCCATTTGCTGTTCCATTTATTCTTTGAAACAAATCTGCTTCATTCCATTCTGGACATATTCCATTTGGACATGCATCTACTCCACTACCACTTATTTGGTACTCATCATTCCATGCAAATCCTGTTACTGTTCCTTCTTCCACGAATGTTTCTTTTATTAATTTCATTTTGCCTTCTTCGGTGATTCCTATTATTCTATACATATATTTCTTTATTAAATCATCACTTGTTCCACAATTCTCGGTTGTTCCAAAGCATATCCAATTTGGTACGTCTCCTGTTCCTTGGTAACGGTACATATCTCCTTGGATGGTTGGGCTTAAATATCCTTTTGTATCTTTACTTCTTAAAAAAGCTATCTTTGGATTTGGTTCATATGCATCACAATCTAAATTCTTACTTGCTATATTTACTTTTAATTGTCTACCACTTAAATAATTTTGTGATTCGTTTTTATTGATTAATTTAGCATAAGCCTTTATTTCTTTTGTACCATTACCATACATACTAAAACTTAAATTGACTGTTGTTGGGTTAGTTTCTTTTACATTATATAAATCAATCTCTTGTCCTTCGATATTTAAAAGCACATCTCCTTTTTGTAATGCTTCACCCATACTTCCTGCATCAGTTGTTAAATTTACTTCTACACTGACTGTACATTTATATGCCACATCACTATCTCCATCGGTTATTTCTACTGTTGATATGGTATGCTTTCCTTCTGGTTCATTATCGACATAATTTTTTGTATCATCGGCATAGTATTCTATTCCTTTATTTGTCTCTGACATATCTACATTATTTAATATTATATGTAAATCTCCTACTCCTGGTTTTAAGGTTGCTGTTCCTGGTTTTCCTGTCTTTACTGTCACATTGGAATTTGTATTATTATTTGTTGTATTTACTTGAAAATAGGCATACGTTGCTCCGATTACTAATATTAGTAATGTTACTATTCCTACTACTAATGTTATTATCATCTTCTTTTTATCTTGATTACTATTTTCTTCCATAATTCTTACTCCTTTTATTATTATGGTTATTTATGTTATTTTTAATGTATATCTTACCTTTCTATTTTATCACATTTATCGTATTTATGTATATGTTATTAATTCTATTTTGTTATATTATGTAAATTATTTTTTGTTATTAACTTCCATATTATACAATCCTTTCTATTTTATAAGATAATTATATAATACCCCCCCCAGTGTCAAGATTTCGTTTTTATTTTGTGGAAATTTTATGTCAAAAAAAGTTACATATCTGTAACTATCAATTTAACTTTTATCACATTACTATCATTCAAATCCAACCTAAAAAATAGATTTTAAAATATCTTCTACAAATTTCATACCATCAGAAACAAATACTTCAATGCCACTAGTTAAATTATCTCCAAAATTCGACATAGGACTACTATAATCAATTCTTTCATTTTTTAAAAATGCTGTTATATCAATTTCTTCACCATTTTGGACTTTTTCTTCAAATTCTTTAATTCCCTCTTCGGTAACTACTACTCGATCTCTTATTTTACTTTCATAATACCCACTCATATTAGCAATAAATAGAGCAATATAAACAATAAATAACACCATTAAAATTTTTAAAATAGGATGTAATTTTTTCTTTTTAGACATTTTGATCTTCCTTTATAAAATCTTTTAAAATAGTAGCTAATACTTTTAGAGTATTATTTACTTCACTAATACTATTATATTGACCTCCTACTTCAATAAGCATTACCTTAGGTGAAAAATCTTGATTATATACACCATTTACTCCTTTACCACTTTTTTTCATAAGTCCTCGATATAAACTTTCATCATAAGCTTTTATTCTTTGGGCTAAATTTTCAGCTAGTTTTAAATTAGGTTCATAATTAGCATTATCTAATCCAACTACAAATAAAAGCTTAGCATAATTTTCATTATTAATTGTGGTAGTAGTTTTTTCATATTTAGAAGAATCACGATGTAAATCAATAAAATATGTTAAACTTTCATGAGCTTCTTTGGCACTTTCCATAAGCATTCTAGATACTTGATAACTTTTACCATAAGATAAATTCATACTATGAAGCATTTGAGCAATATCACCTTCTTCAACTAAGGCATTAATACCTTCATCTTTTAAATATTCTCTTAACATTTTACTAGCCATTAAAACATTAGGATTAATATTATAAGGGGCCAAAGAAGCACTTTGATATTTTTCTTCTTGATGAGTATTGTATATATATACTATTGGTTCAGTACTTTCTTCTTCTTTTATTTCTTCTTTATTCACTTCTACTTCTTTAATATCATTATTACTACTACTTGAAGGAATTGAATTATCTTTTTCTAAATCAACGTTTAAAGCATATTTAAGTAAAAAATCAACATCACTAATATTACTTTTAAAACTACCTAAATTATCACTTATTAATATATCGATAATTGTATTTTTATTAACTAAATTCTCTTGAAATAAATATTTGATAGTAAGAGCACTACTAACTAAAAATAAAGCTAAATAAATAAAGAAATTATTAAATTTTTTCTTACTTTTAAACTTAGCCATATTATCACCTTACTAATATTATAAAAAATAATAATTAAATATTATGTCTAATTATGGAATTTTTATTAAAATTATTAAAAAATATAGACTTATAACATTGACATTAATATGATTTTATTGTAAATTATAAATACAAAACAAGAGGTTTGTTATAAATTTCTTGTTAATTAGATATAATATATTGTAGGCCTACATATATATCTAATATTGGTCGTTATAATAGATCAAACCCGTGTTGGCACCAAGTGCCGCTTAAAAAAGTAACCTTTGGTTACTTTTTTAATGTCATAAAATCTTTTTTTATTGAGTTCTTTTTATATTTTTCGAATTTCATCATTTGTAAAAAAATATTTTTCAATTTTTGTTATAGGAATTTTATTTTTATATTTATAATCATATTTATCAATATATGTTAACATATCTGAAACTTGAAACAGCCTTTTTTCTTCTTGATTAAAATTTATTATATGTTCATAACTAGAAAATTTTAAAAATACCGAATCCAATATACCACCTAATATTTTTTGACCATTATCATAATATAAAATAATTTTATCAAATTTTTTAAAATATTTTTCTTGAATTATTAACATTTTATTTATTTCTAAAACTACTTTTTGTTTTAACACAACTTTATTATTAGTATATTTTTTATTAATAATTATTGTATGAAATTTTATGGGTGTTTTTTTAGCAAATTGGTATATTGCATTAAAAATACTTTTTCTCATTTTGATATTAAATTTGGAATAATCACCTCTTTTCATTATTAAATCAGCCATATGAATCATTTTGGTATATCCTATTCTATTTAATCTTTCGTTAAGATTATTAATCTCATTTCTGGTATCAATATCATGTTCATGAAAAGTAAATGATACATCATACAAAGATGATGAACCAACATCAAATCCAAATTCACCAGTTTCATCGACAAAAATATTTAATCTTTTCATAAACAAATACTCTCCTCATTTTATATTTACGCTTTTTTATTGCTATTTCCTTTTTTTTAGAAAAATTTCTCTTAAAAAGAATTTATTGCAATTTAAACTTGCACACTATCATATTTTTTGATAGAATTAATATGAATTTTTAAGGAGGGACATAATGCCAAATATCAAAAGTTCTAAAAAAGCTGTTAAAGTAATTGCTAAAAAAACAGAAGAAAACCATGAACTATTGCAAAGAGTTAAAAATTTAATTAAGGCTTGTGAAAAAGCTATTGCTGATGGTAATAGTGAAGAAGCTAGTAAATTATTTAAGGACTTACAAAAAAATATTGATGCTGCTTTACAAAAAGGTTTAATTAAACAAAATAAAGTTAACCGTGAAAAAAGTAGATTAAATTCTAAAATTAAAAATATGAAGTAGTTTACTACTTTCTTTTTTTTTGATAAAATTAAATAGTGATGTAAAATGCGAAAATATATAATTCCCGCAATTTGTTATTTATTAATAGTAGTTATTTTATTAAATGCTAATAAAATAACTGATTTTTTAGCTGTTACTATTTCTAGTAATCAAATTTTAACTATTGATCCTGGCAATGCCTATACAAAAGATTATGATTTTATTTATATTCAAAATAGTAAAGATTATATTCCCTATTCTTATAATGATTTATTAAATATTTTATATGGTATTATTAATCAAGGTTGGCAAGAATTTACTTTTTATTGTCCTTCTGAATATACTGAATGTATTAATGATATATCTAATATTACCAAAGATGAATTAATACTTACGCATATTAATAACTATGTTCATCCATATAATAGTTTTGATTCAATGAAAGCATCAATTGCTCCCTCTGGGGAAATTACAGTAACTGTAAAATATTTATATACCGAAGAAAAAATTAAAGTTATTAATGAATATGTTGATAAAGTTATTAATGATTTATATAAAAAAGATGATAATGATTATGATAATTTAAAAAGAATTCATGATTATATAGTTAATAATACTAAATATGATATTGAAAGAAATGATAAAAAAACTAGTCCTTATGAATCTTTTAGTGCTTATGGTGTAGTAAAAGATGGTTATGGTACTTGTAATGGCTATGCCGATTTAATGGCTATCATTTTATCTAAATTAAATTTTAAAAATTTTAAAGTAGCTACTACTGATGAGGAAATAAGTTATGAATCTAATGGTCATGTTTGGAATGCCGTTTATTATGATAATAAATGGGTACATTTAGATTTAACTTGGGATGATCCGGTTAGTAGTACTGGTGAAGATTTTCTCCATCATAAATATTTCTTAGTTACTACTGAGGAAATGAAACAAGCTGATTCTGGTAATGTTAATATTGAAGAACATAATTTTAGTACTAGTTTTTATCCTGAATTTAGTTAATTATCTAAATAATTAATAACTTCTTCATAGGTTTTATTAAAATCATTATAATCAGTATTAAACCATTTTACTGGTAATTGATTATTAAAGTAGGTATATTGCCTTTTGGCATAATGACGAGAATTTTTCTTAATTAATTCCTTAGCTTCTTCTAAGGATATTTCTTTGTTTAAATATTTTATTACTTCTTTATAACCAATAGTATTTTTTAAAACTTTATTTTCACCATATTTAGATACTAAATCTTGAACTTCTTTAACTAAACCCTCTTCAAACATTTCATCTACTCTCTTATTTATTTTATTATATAAAGTTTCTCTATCTGTCGTTAAACCAATAAATTTGACATCATATAAAAGCTTAGGATTAGAAGCTACCTTTTCTTCTCTTTTTAAATAATTTTCTAAACGACGACGATTATTAATATCTATTTTTATATTGGAATCTATTTCTTGACACATTTTAAATAATTCTTGATTAGTATATTTATCTAAATTAATATCTTTTAAATTACTAAATTGATAGTCATATAAAGCTGCTTTTAAATAAAGTCCTGTTCCACCAACAATAATAATGTTTTTATCTTTATTTTCGGTTAGTATTTGGCGCATATCTTTTTGATAATCAGCTACACTATAATCTTTGGTGGGTTCTAGACAATCTATTAAATAATGTTTAATTCCCATTTTTTCTTCTTCTTTAATCTTAGCTGTACCTATATTTAAATACTTATAAACTTGACAAGAATCAGCACTAATAATTATTGCTTTATACTTTTGAGCTAACATTATACTTAATTTAGTTTTTCCTACTCCGGTCGGACCAACAATGGCTATATACATCCTAATCACCTTTGCTTGTATTATATATTAATATTTGTATTCTTTCAATGAGTTTGTTTGTCAACTTACCTAAAATATGATATATTAATTTCGTGATTGATGTGAATATTATTGGTATTATTTGTGAATATAATCCTTTTCATAATGGTCATGTTTATCATTTAGAAAAGGTTAAACAATTATTTCCTGATTCCTTAGTCATTTTAGTTTTAAATGGCTATTTTTTACAACGAGGTGAAGTTTCAATTATATCCAAAGAAGATAAAGTTAAAATTGCCCTTTTAAATGGAATTGATATAGTTATTGAACTTCCCTTTGTCTTTGGTAGTCAAAGTGCCGATATTTTTGCCAATATAAGTATTACAATGTTAAATGCTATGCATTGTGAATATGTAGTATTTGGTAGTGAAATAAATGATTTAAATATTTTAAATAAAATAACTGATCAAATATTAAATGGTAAAGATTATGATAAATTAGTCAAAAATTATTTAAAAGAAGGAATTAATTATCCAACAGCCTTGGCCAAAGCTACTAATATAGATTTTAATTTTAATTCGAATGATTTACTAGGGATATCATATCTTAAAAGTATTAAAAAAAATAATTTTAAAATTAAACCAATTACAATTAAAAGAACTAATAATTATTTAGATATTTTAGAAGATAGCAAAATAATAAGTGCTAGTAATATTCGTAATCGTTTAAATAAGCAAGAAGATATAAGTAAATATGTACCCACCTCTACTCTTTCTTATCTTAAAAATATTTCTTTAAATGATTTTTTTGAACTAATTAAATATAAAATTATTACTGATAAAGATTTAAGTATTTATTTAGATGTTTATGAAGGAATTGAAAACAGATTAAAAAAAGTTATTAATAATGTTAATGATATTGATGAATTAATTAATAATGTTAAATCTAAAAGATATACTTATAATAAAATTAGAAGAATGCTTATTCATATTTTAATAGGATTAACTAAAAAAGATAATCAAAACTTAAAATTAGAATATATTAAAGTACTAGGATTTAATAAAAATGGTCAAAAATATTTAAATAATTTAAAAAAGAACTGTTTAATACCTTTAACTATTAATAAAAAATCATTAATCTATCAATATGAACTTAAATGTGCCAATATATACAATATGGTTAGTAAAAATAATAGTGAATTTGAAATTATTAATAAACCCATTAGATTTGAGTAAGAAAGTGTTAATCATTATTAGCACTTTTTTATTGACATTTTGTTCGTTTAGTGCTATTATAGACGGCAAATTCACAAAGGGGGGTATTTAATATGAACGGTGAATTAGATAAATTACAAGCAAGACTACAAGAATTAATTGAAGAAATTTTAAGAATTAAAAATGAAATTTTTTCTATTAAAAGAATGCAAAAGAATGGAGAAAAATTACTTAGAAAGGATTTAAGACATCTTTACGAATTAGAAGATTTACTTGAAGATTATCAAAAAGAATCTAATGATATAATGGCTAAAATTGAAGAAATAAAACAACAAGAAAAAAGTGCACCAAAAACAGATTCTAATAGCTATGCTTTATCACAAGACTTAATTCCTTATAGAACACTTGATATATATCGTCAAGTAGCAACAATTGATGATAAAGATGTAGAACCAATAGATGAACAAAAACAACCACTTATGCCAGAATTTGATCCAGATAATATTAGAAGAGAAAAATTAAAAAGAATTGGTGAAAGTGCACTTATTGGAGCTTTATTAATAGGCATTGGTGCTGCTGGTGTTAAATTGATAGATGAAATAGCTGATCATAAAGAAGGTAAAAAAGTAGAAGATAGTCAAATACCTAGTGGTGATCAATTAGGTTATGATTATGCAACTAATACTTATACTGTTCCTGCTGCTACTATTCCTGCTGATCCTTATGAAAATATTCCAAATTTCGTAGAAATTTATCGTAATGACTATGAAAATGCAAGAACACTATATAATATTACTGCTAATGATGCAGTTGATTATGTAAATCGTGCTTATAGTATTCAAGCTTCAAACTTTTTCCAAGATGCATCTATTGATGATGTTGTTCAAATTTTAATGGCTATTGATAATAAAGATATATTCTTAATTGATAATGGTAATCTTGCCCAAGCAATTCACACTTCAATAAACAGAATTACAGAAAGTTACTTATTTAGAGAAGGACCTACATCAGAAGAAGATATTAATAAAATAAATGCTTTAAAATATTTTGCCAAAGATGGTTCAGATTTAGATTCATTCTTAACAAGATATAGTGATATTGTTATTGATATTTTAAGAAATCCCGAAGATGACACTAAAAAAGATACTTTATATAGCTTTATAAATATCTTTGCAACATCTGTTAACGGATTTAATAATACACAAAATTATTTACAAGAATTCCCAGAATCTGGTGAAGAACTTGCTTTAACTGATGATTATTGGTTTAATCAAGATGCTCAACTTAATGATGCTAACGATTGGTTAATTGCTCATCATGAATTCTTTGTACCACTAGCTCCAATTGGCGCACCTTATAATGACACTGATGAAAGAATGGGAAGATGGATTGAAGTACAACAATTAATGGAAACTGCTTTACAAAGCCCTATGATTTCTGAAATATGTGGTGAATCATTAAATTTAGGAGGTAATTAATATGTATACCGAAGAACCAAAAAAAAGTATTGATTGGGGAAGTGTTATTAAAAAAGGAATTGTTATTTTAATAATTGCCTTAATTATCTTTTTATTCATTTGGTTATTTACTAGAAATAATAAAAATGATGTTGATGTTCAATATAAAGAAGATAATAATTCTAATATTAGCGAAACAATTACTAATACTGATGCTTATTCCAAAGAATTTATTGATGGTTATCGTTATTTTCACGATACTGCCAAAGAATATTTCTTAATAAGTGAACTTCCAAGTAATGGTCAAACATTAAAATATACTTTACAAGAATTAGTTGATAAGGGGTTAATTTTACCATTTGCGTATAAAAATGGTGAACCTTGTGATTTAGAAGCAAGTTATGTAACTGTTACAAATGAAAATGGTAAATATAATATGACTACTACTCTTGTTTGTGGTCGTGAAGTAGCTAAAACAACCGAAGAATTAGGTTGCAATCAATTATGTATTAAAGGTAATTGTGATGTTACAATTAAAGAACCAGAAAAAGAAATTGAATATGGTATAGAATATCAATATAAACAAGCATATCAAGCAACTGAAACAATATATACTTGTCCAAGTGGTTATAGTAAAATGCAAAGTGGCAATAGTACTATTTGTGTAAAAGGGGACGCTAATACTATTAAACCTACTAAGGTTGTATCTTATAATTGTCCAAGTGGTTATACTAAATCCGGTGAAGGTGAAAATGCTATTTGCATTATAGAGCAAGATAAATCAATTAGTCCTGTTTGTCCAAATGGTTATACTAAACTTGAAAATGGAGTTTGTTCTAGAACCGTAAAAGTTAATAAAACTGTTACTGCTGATCCAGTTTGCCCTAGTGGCTATACTAAATCTGGTAGTGGTAAAAATATTACTTGTTCAAAAGTTGTAACAGGAAACAAAACTGAAACTACTGATCCTGTATGTCCAAGTGGTTATGCAAAATCTGGTAGTGGTTCATCAATTAAATGTTCTAAAACTGTTACTACTAATAAAACTGAAACTGCCGATTTAACTTGTCCAAGTGGTTACACTAAATCTGGTAGCGGAGCATCAACTAAATGTTCTAAAACTGTTACATCATCATCTACTGTTACTGCTAAATCAGTTTTCTCACATTACAGTTGTAGTGAAGGTACTAATTTAGGTAATGGTAAATGTCGTGTATATTCAACTAGTAGATATTATATTTCAACTACCATTTACTATGGTAAAACATATAATGGCTGTACTTATAGTGGCTCTTATGTTTCATCTTGTTCAGCATATAAAGGATGTACTAAAACATATTATCAATATTATTGTTCTAAGTCATCTTATACAGATAAGAACGCTACTGCCATTTACACTTGTCCAAGTGGCTATAATCCATCTGGTAATGTAAGTGCTAATACAACATGTTACAAAACTGTAACTTCAACTTCAACTCAAACAACTAGTCCTGTTTGTCCAGATGGTTATACTAAATCTGGTAATAGTTGTACAAAGAGTGTACCAACAACTGAAACTCAAACAACTAATCCTGTTTGTCCAAGTGGTTATACTGCCTCTGGTAGTGGTTCATCACTAAAATGTTCTAGACAAGTTAGCAATAATAGTACAGTAACAACTGATCCAACTTGTCCAAATGGTTATACAAAATCTGGTAGTGGTAAAAATATCACTTGTTCAAAAGTTGTAACTGAGAATAAAACTGAAACTACTGATTTAATTTGTCCAGCTGGATTTACTAAATCAGGAAGTGGCAATAATACAAAATGTACTGCTACTGATAAAGTTTCTAAAAAAGCAGTTAAACATACTGAATATAATTGTCCAAGTGGTTATACTAAGATTGGTTTAGGTAGTGAAGCAACTTGTACCAAAACAATTACCGCTCAAACTAATCCAACTGTATCAACTAGAAATGTAACAAAATATAAATATCAATGGAGTTGTGATTCTAATCTTACTGGTTGGGAAAAAACTGGTAAAACTAGAAAATCAGCTACTTGTTCAAAAAATGAAGAAGTTATTGTAAAATAATAACTTCTTTTTTTAACTATTATTAACTTTCTCCTTGTATTATACTTTTAATCTTAGTTTTGGTTTCATTTACTTTTTCTTTATTTGGCAACATTACATATAATTGATAATTACGATAAGTATAGGTATATTCATAAGCATCTGTACCATCTAATGTAATCGAATCTATTTGCCAATTTCTTGGACTTTGCATTTCTTTACGAATAAAAGCAAACATTGTATTTTTATCCATATTTGTAACAAATGAACCTTCAAGTGAATCTAATAATTTATTATAATTTTTAATAATATCTTTACCCATGGCTTTTTTCATTAAAGCCTCTAATACTTTAACTTGATTTTTACCCCGACCTAAATCACCACCAGTTACATGTTTTCTATCTCTAACAAATGATAAAGCTCTCTCCCCATCTAAATCTACATAACCTTTTCTAAAAGTAATATTTTCATTTGTTGTAAATGTTTCATCATTATAGACTGTTATACCACCAAGAACATCAACTATATTTATCATAGAGGTAAAATTAACTTTAACATAATAGTTTATATCAATATCAAATAATTTTTCTAAGGCATAAATACTTGAATTAACACCATAAATACCAGCATGAGTTAACTTATCTTTATAACTACTATTATTTATATTAACATAATAATCTCTTGGAATCCAAGTTATAATAATTTTTTCAGTTTTAGGATTAACTGTCAGTATCATATTAACATCACTTCTAGATGAGGCATTTATTTTACCATAAGTATCTATACCACTAATATATATACTAAATGGTTCTTTATTTATATTAACGGCATCTTTTAGATCTTTAATATCGCTTTTTATTTCTATTTTATAAATATTTTTTAACATATTATAACTATCTAGATTATTTTCCATTAATAAATTAAGTTCACTATCTTCTAAAACAATTGCATCAGTATTTCTAGCTATTAGAGCATCAACTAATTCTTGACTATCAGTATATTTTTGATAATTAACATCTATTTTTTTATCAACTTCTTTTTGCATTTTTTTAATAGCTTCTGAATTGGCACTACCATTAATACCAATTTTTTTATTATCTAAATCGTCTAATTTATCATAATTACTATCATTTAAAACCATAATATTATAAACATTTAAAGCATAATTTCCATTAGTAGCAAGATATAAAAATCCTATTGTATTATATAAATATACTTCGCCAAAAACTGCGATTGCTATGATTAATATACTAAAAAAACAACCTATAATTCTTAATCCTTTTATTTTACATAAATTAAATATTACTAAAAAAAATAAAATAACTGAGGCAGCAATTAATGCTAAAATAGTCCATAAAAATGGTAAAATATTTAAATAAAACATCATTACAAAAAATATTAAAACTACTACTAAAAGAATTACTGTTAAGATTTTATTAAATTTTCTTTTTTTTCTTCTTTTTCTTCCTTTTTTTACTTCACTCATAAGTTGAACTCCTTTAATTTATTATAGCATTAATAGTCTTATTTAACTTTACTCTTGACTAATACTTAACATTATATTTACTAAAAAAATAGATTTAAAAAATCTATTTTATAACACTTTTACCAGCTAAACACATATTTAAATTTCTTTTAAAATAATCCCAAAGACTAGCCTTTTCGACATTTTCACTTACGGTAATACCAACATTAGTAATAACATTACCTTCATTATCTAAAATTTCAGCTACCCCAACTTTATCACCACGTTTTACCGGTGCCATTATTTTATCTAAACTAAAATTAATTGTATATTTTTTAGTTTTATCATTTATATTCAATAGTTCAGTGGCATCATGCAATAGCATTATTTTAACACTTTCTTTTTTTCCTTTTTCAACTCTTACTTCATCAATTATTTTATTCTTTTCATAAATAACCGATAATTTATAAGTGTTAAAACCATAATTTAATAATTTAACGGTATCACTAGTTCTATTATCAGGAGTATCAACTCCCATAACAACACTAATAAGACGCATATTATTTTTTTTAGCCGTAGCAGTTAAACAATAACCAGCTGTTCCTGTAAAACCGGTTTTTAAACCATCAACATCTTCATAAAATCTTACTAATTTATTAGTATTAACCAGCCAAGTATTAGAGCCATCTGGTCTTTGTAAATAATCTTCATAAATTTTAGTATATTCTAATATTTCGGGATAATTAGTCACTAAATAGCTACCCATTAAAGCCATATCCCGAGCACTACTATAATGTCCTTCGGCATCAAGACCATGGGGATTAACAAAATGCGTATGAGTACATCCAAGTTCTTGACATTTGTTATTCATCATTTCTACAAATTTTTCTGTTGTACCCCCTATTTTTTCACTCATTGCCACAACGGCATCATTAGCACTAGCAATAGCAATTGATTTAATTAATTCTTTTACTTTATAAGTTTCTCCGGTATTTAAATAAACTTGACTACCACCCATACTGCTGGCATTTTCAGAAATTAAAACATTATCATTTTCTGTTAAATTACCATTATCAATAGCTTCCATAATTAGTATCATACTCATTATTTTAGTCATTGAAGCTGGGGCCAATTCTTTATCAGCTTCATGCTCATATAAAACTTTACCAGTTGTTGGTTCTACTAAAATAGCACTCTCACTAAATTCTACCACTTCCGCCGCTGAAACTTTTAAATTAAATAAAAAGAAAAAACTAAATATTATGATTAACTTTTTCATATACACCTCTATTAATATGTATGCAAAAGCCTAAATAATATTTAGTTTTTATTTAATTAACGTTGTCTTGATTTAATAACATTTACTATTTTAATTTGATTTTGCCATTGTTCATTAAGTGGAATTACAACTAACTCATCTATTCCTCGATGAAATACAGCTTGACCAATTGGACTACGGAAATCTATATCATAAACTTCTCTTTCCATTCCATCTTCCATATCTACAATACGAAATGTAAATGGTTCGGTTTTTCCACTAGCAAAAGTATACATACTCTCTACTACATCATTGATTTCAACAACATATTCACTCATAATTCACCTCTAATTTAAATTTATTTTCTATTTTATCATATTTAATTTTCTTTAACAATATACTCTTCAAGTTTATTATTTCTTACTAAATATGCTTTTTTAGCAATTTCAAACATTGGTAAATCACTTAATGAATCAGAATATGCTTCATTAACCACTATATTAGGAAATTCTTTTCTTAATCTTTTAATTTTTTCCTTGCCTTTACAATTTTCACCAATAATATGGCCATTTTTAGGATCATATTTAGTGGCAATTATATTTTTAATACCTATTTTTTGACAAAAAGGAATTATTATAAAGTCAAATGATGCTGAAATAATAATATCATCTTCTCTTTGTCTATCTAAATAAAACTGTTTAATATTTTTTTTGTATTTTAAAATAAATAATGTAACATATTCTTCTAAATTAGGAATTTTTTTAACAAAACTAAATAATTCACTTTTTATTTGGCCTAAATTACTACCTTTTATATACTCTTTTAGGGCCTTAATTGTACTTAAAGAAACAATTAAAGGATGTTTAAAAAAAGAATATTTAACAAATTTTACAGATGAATCACCTTTAAATATAGTATTATCAAAATCATAAATGTTCATATTAATCCCTCAAATTCCAATTACGTATCTCTTCTAAGTCTATTCCTTCATTAATAATATATTCCTTATGTTCTCGCAATTTTTTATACATTAAATTTTTACATTGTCTTACTTCTTCGGTTTCTTCAACATATTTTAAAGCATCTAAGACTAAATGAAAACGATCAATTTTATTTTGAACACGCATATCAAAAGGGGTTGTAATTGTTCCTTCTTCAAGATAACCATGAACATGGAAATTATGATTATTACGATCATATACTAATTCATGAATTAAATTAGGATAACCATGAAATGCAAAAATAATATGTTTATCTTGGGTAAAGATATGATCAAAATCTTTATCATTTAAACCATGTGGATGATGACGATTATTTTGTAAACGCATTAAGTCAACAATATTAACTAATCTTGTTTTAATTTTAGGACAATATTCAAATAATATTTTAGCAGCGGCAATTGTTTCCAAAGTAGGAGTATCACCACAGCAAGCTAAAACAATATCCGGATTTTTAGGATTATTAGAGACCCATTCCCAAATATCTAAACCTTTTTTACAATGTTTTTTAGCTTCATCCATGGTTAACCATTGAATACTTGGATGTTTAGAAGCTACTATTACATTAATATAATTTTTTGTTTGAATACAGTGATCAAATGTTGATAAAAGACTATTGGCATCAACAGGAAAATACATTCGGACAATATCAGCTTTTTTAGTAGCTAAATGATTTAAGAAACCAGGATCTTGATGAGTATAACCATTATGATCTTGTTGCCAAATATGACTGGTTAATACATAGTTTAAAGAAGCTATATCACTGCGCCAAGACAATTCTTTGGCTACTTTTAACCACTTAGCATGTTGACTAGCCATCGAATCAATTACCCGAATAAAAGCTTCATAACTATGCAAGAAACCATAACGACCAGTTAATAAATAGCCTTCCAACATTCCCTCACACATATGTTCAGATAAATAACTATCAAAAACATTACCTTCATTATTTAAATATTCATCACTACTTTTTATTTCAGCATCCCATTTTCGATTAGTAGCTTTAAACATATAATTCAAACGATTGGATAAAGCTTCATCCGGACCAAAAACTTTAAAGTTATTTTTATTAAGTTTAATTAAATCTTTAACATAAGAACCTAAAACTCGCATATCTTCGGCTTTGGTAAAACCACAATCTACTTTTATTTCATAATTAGTAAAATCAGGAACTTTTAATTTTTTTAAAAGTAACCCACCATTAGCAATTGGATTAGCACTCATTCTTTTATTGCCCTTGGGAGTAAGAGCTAAAATATCTGGATTTATTTTGCCTTTTTCATCAAATAAATCTTCGGGATGATAACTTTTAAGCCAACTTTCTAATATATCTAAATTTTTTGCTATAATATCTAAGGAAATTGGTACTTGATGAGCTCGAAAAGAATTTTCAATTTCTAATTTTTCAACCATTTTAGGACAAGTCCAACCTTTTTTAGATTTTAAAATAATCATCGGATACATTGGCCTTTGAAAATTTTTATTTTTTTGACTATCTTTTTTTATTTTTTGAATTTTATTTACTACTTCTTCTAAGGCACTAGCCATTAATTCATGATAATCAGTAGTATTAGTAACATCTACAACAATTGGATCCCAGCCACAACCTTTAAAAAAGTTAATTCTCTCTTCTTCACTAATTCTGGCAAAAATAGTCGGACTCGAAATTTTATAGCCATTCAAATGTAAAATTGGTAAAACAATACCATCTTTTTTCGGATTAATAAATTTATTACCATGCCAAGATGTTGCCAAAGGTCCAGTTTCAGCTTCACCATCACCTACTACACATGCTACTATTAAAGAAGGATTATCTAAAACTGCTCCAAAAGAATGAGCAAGACTATATCCAAGCTCTCCTCCTTCATGAATAGATCCCGGTACTTCCGGAGCTACGTGACTAGATGTTCCACCAGGAAATGAAAAATTTTTAAATAATTTTTGCAATCCTTGTTCATCCATAGTTACTTCTGGATATACTTCACTATACGTGCCCTCAATATAACTATTGGCCATTGCGGCTTGACCACTATGACCTGGTCCTGCTACATATATCATATTTAAATCATATTTTTTTATTATTCTATTTAAATGTATATAAATAAAATTTTGTCCAGGAGCACTCCCCCAATGACCAACTAATTTTTTCTTAATATCATCAATGGTAAGTTTTCTTTTAAGCAAAGGATTATCCTTTAAATATAACATTCCTGCTGACATATAATTACAAAGATTAAAATATTTATCTAATAATTTTACTTCCTTTTCAGTTAAGACACTCATCAATATCACCTACTATTATTATTATAAGATAAAAATTTCTTATTTAAAAGAAAAAGGAATCTAAATAGATTTCTTTTTGACACAATACAATTAATTTATATCTAAAATAAACGGATTTGTTTTAGTTCCTTCTCCTCCATCTTTGATTTTTGCCTCTGATGTAAGATAGAAGACAGGTCTAGTAGC
>CANQVV010000018.1 GCA_947627385.1 uncultured Bacilli bacterium | reverse complement strand
AAAGATATAAAAATAAGAGAATATAAATGTCCAAAATGTGGAATAGAAATAGAAAGAGATATAAATGCAAGTATAAACATAATGTATGGAGGAATAATAAGTTACTATAAAGAGAGATATCAAAATTAAATAGATAATTAATATGTAAATAAAAAGTACGGCAGCGACTGTCGGAAATATGGTCTGTGGAGGAGTGAAATCCTAAGAAGCAGAAAAGATAAGCTGTGAGGTTTATCAAAGCAAATGAAAATAAATGTTAGTTTAATAAATTTGCTTTTGTTCTATATTAAATTGTATATTATTTTTTATAAGAGTTAAAATATTAAAGAGGTATATTATGAGTAGTTTAGATGCATATAATAAAAAAAGAAATTTTAATAAAACAAAAGAACCAAGAGGTAAAATAAATAAATCTAGTAAAAAGTTAAAATTTTGTGTTCAACATCACCTAGCTAGTCATGATCACTATGATTTTAGACTAGAATTAGATGGAGTGTTAAAAAGTTGGGCAGTACCAAAAGGTCCTTCATATAATCCCAAAGATAAAAGATTAGCAGTTCAAGTAGAAGATCATCCTTTATCTTATCGTACTTTTGAAGGTGTAATACCAGCCGGTGAATATGGTGGCGGTATAGTTATGCTTTTTGATATTGGTACTTATAAATTATTAGAAGTAAATCAAAATTCTTTTAAGTTTACTCTTTATGGTCAAAGACTTAAAGGTAATTGGACACTTATTAAGATAAAGGATAATAATTGGTTGCTTATCAAAGAAAGAGATCAATATCAAAAAAGAAGTGCAGGAATAATAAAATTTAATCGAGGAGTTAAAAGCAATTTAACAATGAGTGAAATAAAGAAAAAAAATAAAAAATATTCATCATAAAAAAAACGAGGTCACATTAACTTGTGACCTCAAAGAATAAAAAGGGGTTGACTAGTGTGATACTAGCACCAATTCAAGTTTTTCTCGAATTGGTGATTACTATCCTAATCGATTTTAGTACTTTTGTCAACCTTTTTTGTGTGATTTTTTTTAAATTTTTAAACTCTATTTTTTGCTTAAAATATCTCTTGCTGCAATTAATCCTGTGGCAGCCGCAGCTACTATATTTCCGGCCTTACCAGCTCCATCACCAACAAAGTATATATTATGTCCTTCAAGTTTCATATTATTATCCGTAGTTATTTCATTACTGAAAAATTTTATTTCTGGTCCATAAAGAAGAGTTTCACCATTATTAACACCAGGGATTATTTTATCTAATGTTTCTAAACCTTCTAAAATATTTTTTATTATTCTATGAGGAAGAACCAAGGCTAAGTCACCAGCTACAACATCTTTTAAAGTTGGTTCAATAAAACCTTCATTAATTTTTTCCATAGTTGAGCGTCTTCCCATTTTTAAATCTCTAAGACTTTGGACTATTGGTTTACCATCTCCTAAGGTATTAGCAATTTTAGCAATTGATTCGCCATATTCTCTGGTATTGGTAACTGGATGAGTTAAATTTACTCTCGAAATAAAAGCAAAATTAGAATTGTTAGATTTTGTGTCTTTTAAAGCATGCCCATTAACACAAATATAACCATAATAATTTTCTTTGGTAACAAAGCCTTCTGGATTAGTACAAAATGTTCTTATTTGATCATTATAGGTATCAGTTTTAATAAAAATAGTTGGATCATATATAACACTACAAATATCTTTTAATATTTCTTTTCTAACTTCTACTCTGACACCAATTTCAATACTTTGAGAAACATAAGGGATATTGTACTTATCAGCCAGTTCTTGTACCCATTTAGCCCCAGTTCTACCCGGAGCTACTATTACATATTTAGAATTAACTTTTTTCTCTTTACCTTTTTCATTATAGATAATAGTATAATCTTTATTTTCTTCTATATCTAAAACATCACTATTTTCTAAAACTTCGACGCCTTTATCTTTTAAATAGTTAGTAAAATTATTAATATAATCTGGAAGTTTATCACTACCCAAATGTTTTTGTTTAATAATTAAAAGGTTAGCTCCTACCTTAGCAATCTTTTCTTGAATTTTTCTAGCTTCATCCATATTAGATGGATATACATCACTATCCATTCCAAATTTATTAAAAATTTCTTCGGTGTCATCAATTATTTTATTAGCATCACTAATAGACATATATTTAAATAAATCAGATTTACCTAATTTGGGAATAAAATTTAATTTACCATCAGAAAATGTTCCAGCACCACCAAAACCAGATAATATACCACATGGATTACAATTAACACATTTATTAGTAGTTTTCATTGGACAAACTCTTTTATTAGCAAATTTACCTTTATCCATTAAAAGTATTTTTAATTTAGGATTATTTTCAATTAATTCATAAGCTGAAAATAAACCAGCGGGACCAGCACCAATGATAACAACATCATACATATAAATCACTCACTTCACACGTAATATTTTAGCACAAACAAGTAAAAAAAACTATTAATTAGCTAATTATGAATTTAATTTATTAAATTAGCATAATAATTTATTGAAAATTAAGCAATTGAATTTTAAAAATATCATAAAAAATAATTGCTAAATAGAAAATTTGATTGTATAATTTAGGTAACGAAAGGAGTTTTTAGAATGTATAATTATTCTTATGGTGATACTTACAGTGCTGCTGAAAGCGCTGCTAATAGTTTTGCAGGTTCTGCTATATGGTTATTAATTTCATTAATTATTGCCATAATCGGTGGTATAGTAGTATATTTTGTATTTTTCAAACCAGATAAAGAATTACCAAATAAATTTTTAAATTGGTGTAAAGAATTCTTCTGTTTCCGTAAAATGCTAGTTGAAGATATGTTAAAAGTTATTTATACAATTCTTGCAATATTTATAACATTAGGTTCTTTTTCATTTATAACTGTTAACTTTGTAACATTCTTATTAGTATTAATTCTTGGAAACATACTTTTAAGATTAGGTTTTGAACTTAGCTTAATTAATATCATGATTTGGAAAAATACAAACGATATAAATAAGAAACTAAAAACTAATAAAAAAGAAGACTAGATTTTATTCTAGTTTTTTTTATTTAAAATTTTATATAAGTTATCAACAAAAATAAAATAAAATCTTGACACCGGGGGGGGGTATTATATAATTACTATAAATAATAATAAAGGTGATTATATATGGAAGATAGTAACAAAAAATATCTAATGTATGCAGTAATGTTTGTAGTATTATTAATAATAGTAACAGTAACAAGTACATATGCCTATTTTCAAGTAAATGTAACAGGAAGTATAGCTAATTCAACTATAACAACAACAACCGATTGTATAGATATAAGTATAGCCAATGATAGTAGTGGTAATATTAGTTTGCCATTTAATTATCCAGTAACAGATAGTTATGCTACATCAACAATAACCAATCCCGTTGAAGTACAAGTAAAAAATAATTGTAGTAATAAAGTAAGTTATTCGTTAATCTTAACAACATTAACAAAAAGTGGAGAAAGTAGTATAGCAAGTAGTAAAATAAGATATCAAGTTAAGAAAAAGATAGGTACAGTAAGTGAAGTAATTTGGAAGAAACCAAATTATTTAACTAGTTTACAAATGTTACCAACCGGAAATACAACATCAGAGTTATTAAATAAAGAATTAGATAGTAAAAGTGCTACTAGTAGTTATAATAATAGAGAAAGTTATGTAATAGATGGAACTAGTATTGAAGGAAATACAACTAATACTTATAAAATATATTTATGGGTAGATTATTATGAAGGAGATACAGCAATGTATGATTTATCGACAGGAGAAGAGAAAAGTGGAGTATCTCATACAGCAACTTATGATAATAGTACCAAAGGTCAAACATTTAAAAGTGCTATAAGTGTCATAACCAATGTAGGAGAGACAATAATAGAAGATTTAAGTGGTAATGGTAATGTTGGAATAGCTCATAATATAGTCAAATGGGATAATGAAGGAATAACAACCAGTGATCAAAATAAAAAAGGCTATGTTGATGCAGGACTTGTTAATTACGATTTTAAAAACACAGTTTCATTAATAACGAGGGTTAGAATAAATATTGAAGGTGTTTCACAACATATTATAGGTAATTGGGAAAGTGCTGGAATGGGCTTTATATATCGTTATTCAGATTGTTCTAGTAATTTGTGCTTTTATCCGCAAATTAATGGTTATAAAGTTGTAAATTCAAGTGAAGAAATAAAAATTGGTACTTGGTATACATTAGTAGCTACGTATGATACCAAAACAATAAAAATATATATTAATGGAGTAGAGACAGCTAATTATCCAATTACTGATAATATAAGAGTGTCAACTGAACCAATTTTTATAGGTGCCAATCCTGGTATTGCATATGATGGTTCGTTTTCATATACAACATTCAGTGATGCCTTAATATTTGATCGAGCATTAAGTGAATCAGAAATCAAAGCAAACTATACAAATATACCAAATCCGGTAGATAAATCTAATTTACTTTTGTGGTATAAGTTTACTAAATAAAAATTGCTAAATTACTAATTTAATTGTATAATTAAATTAGGTGATAAAAATGAAGAAAGTTAATAGTGGAACATTAATTAGTTCAATATTATTTTTAATTGTTGGAATAATTTTATTTACAGATCCAGCATCAATTGTTAAATTTATATCTTACTTTTTTGGTGGAATATTAATTGGTGTTGGTATATATCGTTGTGTAAATTATTATATTCAAGATAAAAGATTAGGAGTTGTTAATAACAATGAACTTGCCTTTGGGATTACAGCTTTTATATTAGGTCTATTATTTATAGTTTTAGCCTCTGCTATTGAATTTTTAATTAGAATTTTCTTTGGTGTATATTTAATATTAATCGGTATAAGTAAAATTTATCAAACTTTCTTTACCAATGATCGTACTTCTAAATTTTATGCTTTAATTATTGTGGGAGTAGTATTTTTACTTGCTGGTATTTATACAATAGTAAGATCTAATTTAGAATTACAAATACTTGGTATATTTATGATAATTTATGGTATTACAGATTTTATAAGTTATTTTGTTTATAGAAATGGTGATAGTACTGATAATAATGTAAAAGAAGCTAAAATTGTTAAAGAAATTGCTGCGGAAAATGTTGAAGTAGAAGAAGAAGTTGTAGAAGATAAAAAAAGTACTAAAAAAACTAAGAAACAAAGTAAGAAAAAAGAAAAAGATAATAAATAGGTGATTGAATGCAATTAAAAAGTATTTTAATACCAAAAGTATATTTACCAATAATTTATATTATAGTAGCAATAATTATTTATACTATTTTATGCAAAATAATTAAAACAGCCTTAGTTTTTAATAAAGTTAATAAAAGAAAAACAAATTTACAAGTTAAAAGAGAACAGACTATTATTAATTTAATTAAAAGTATTATTAAATATATAATAGCTATCATATTAATATTAGCAATTTTAAGTGTTTATGGCATTAAAACTACAAGTATAATTGCTTCCTTGGGTATTGCTGGGGCCATTATTGGTTTAGCTTTTCAAGATACAATTAAAAATTTATTGTCAGGAATTTTAATTATTTTTGATAATCATTATATGCAAGGGGATATAGTTACAATTAATGGTTTTCGTGGTGAAGTAATTGAACTAGGACTTCAAACTACAAAAGTTAAAGCCTATAACGGGGAAGTAATGATTATTAATAATAGTCTAATAACAAGTGTTATTAATCATAGTATGTATAATACTAATCTTTATATAGAATTTCCAGTTAATAAAAATGTTGATTTAGAAAAGTTAGAAAAAATATTAAATAAAGTAAATAAAAAATTACAATTACTTCCAGAAGTAGAAAAAGATATGGAATTACTTGGAATAGAAAAATTAAATGGTAATAGTTATATGTATAAAGTTTTAATTGAATGCAAACCAGATAATCATTTTAGTGTAAATAGAGCTTTTATGAAATATTTAAAAGAAGAATTCGATAAAGATGGTATTGCTGTTCCAGGTGATTACTTAGAAATAGAAAGGAAGAACTAAAATGACTAAAAAGGTAAATAAAAAAGAAGAAAAAAGTGAAAAATTTGTTATTCCATTATTAGTAGTAATTATTATTTTACTAGCAGTTATTTTAGGAATAGTTTTATTTAAAAATAAAGATAATAATGTTATAGATAACAATAATTCTAATTATCAAGATAGTATTGAAGACAATGATAATCAAAATAATTCAACTGATAATCAAAATTATATTGGTAAAGATCAAGCAATTAGTATAGCTTTAAAAAATATTAAATTAACTAAAAATGATGTTTATGATTTAGAATGTGAACTTGATAATGAATTTAATCAAGTAGTTTATGAAGTAACATTTAATTATAAAAATTTAGAATATGAGTATTATATTAATGCCGAAAGTGGTAAAATTATTCATTCATTTAAAGAATTAGATTAGGAGGAAATGAAGATGGAAAAAGTTAAAGTTTATTTTACGAGAGATTTAACTCCCGAAGGTGTTGTAAAGGTATTTAAAAAACTAGAAAAAGAATTAAAAGGTAATGTTGCTGTTAAGGTTCACTCAGGTGAAGAAGGAAATCAAAATTACTTACACCCTGAATTTATGAAACCAATGGTTGATTATGTTAATGGTACCATCGTAGAGTGTAATACAGCATATGATGGTGAAAGAGATACTACTGAGAAACATATTAAATTAATGGAAAATCATGGTTGGAGTAAATATTTTAAAGTTGATATTATGGATAGTGAAGAAGATATTACCTTAGATATTCCTAATGGAAAAGTTATAAAGAAAAATTATGTTGGTAAAAATTTATTAAATTATGATTCAATGTTGGTTTTATCTCACTTTAAAGGACATCCAATGGGTGGATATGGAGGAGCCCTAAAACAATTATCAATTGGTATTGCATCAAGTAAAGGTAAAAGATATATTCATTGTACAGGTAAAGAAAATGCTTCATATGAAGATATGTTTCATGCTGATCAAGAAAAGTTTTTAGAAGCAATGGCTGATGCAGCTTCATCTGTTGTTAAACATTTTGCAGGCAATATTGCTTATATAAATGTTATGGCTAATATGTCTGTTGACTGTGATTGCTGTAATGTAGCCGAAGATCCTTGTATGCAAGATATTGGTATTCTAGCCTCAACTGATCCAGTTGCTATTGATGAAGCTTGTATAGATTTAGTAAAAAATTCTAATGATCCAGGTCGTGATCACTTACTTGAAAGAATAAACTCTCGAAAAGGATTGCATACTATTGAAGCTGCCGAAGAGTTAGGTATTGGTTCAAGAGAATATGAATTAATTGAAATAGACTAAAAATGTTAAGAAGTATTTCTTAACATTTTTTTAAAAAATTGTTGCAAATAAAATAATTTAAGATATAATAAACTTTTGAAAAAAAGAAATGAGGTTTATTATGGAAGAAGTAAAAGGTAGTTTAGCAAATGCTGTATCAAGAATTATGCAATGCACAACTTTGAAAAATATGAATTATAGAGAATGGTTAAAACATTTAAATTTATTAAAATCATTATATTTATTTAGAGTAGAAGGTGTTGATTATATAGCTCTTGCTCATGCAATGCTTAGTATTGAAGTTGTATGTGATACACCATTAGAAGAAAAAATGTATGAAGCAAATATAAATAGCTTGCAAACATTTGCCTTAGCCTTAGAGGATATTCAAGAATTTTTAATACAAAATTCATATAATAAAAATATTCCTGCTGTAAGAAGTGTTCTTTTATAAGAACATTTTTTTATTCTCTAATATCATTTTCATATAAATTTTTATATATTTTTGATTTTTGAATTAATTCTTTATGACTGCCAATATCGCTTACTTTACCATTATCAATAACATATATGACATCAGCATCTTTTATGGTTGATAATCGGTGAGCAATAATAAGAACCGTATGATCTTTAACTAAATCATCAATAACATTTTTAATATAGGTTTGAGATTCATTATCTAGGGCACTAGTAGCTTCATCAAATAAAATAATTTTACTTTTTTTAGCCAAAGCTCTGGCAATAGATAATCTTTGTTTTTGGCCTCCTGATAAATTAACTCCACCTTCACCTAAAATGGTATCATATTTTTTAGGTAAAGACATAATATAATCATCTATATAAGCCATTTGACAATATTTTCTAATATCATCAATGGTAAATTTACTATTTAGTATTAAAAAGTTCTCTTTAATAGTTCTATTAAATAAAAATGGTTCTTGTCTAATAATAGAAATATTTTTTCTTAAACTTTCCTCAGTTAAATCTTGAATATTTATACCATCAATTGTTATTTCACCTTCTTTGGTATCAAATATTCTAGTTAAAAGATTAAAAATAGTTGTTTTACCTTGACCACTTTTACCAACTATACCAATTTTTTTATTTGGTAAAAATTCAGCATTAAAATTATTTAAAGTAATATCTTCATTTGGATAATTAAACGTAACATTTTTAAATTTAATTATTCCTTGGCAACTAGTTAATTCTTTATCACCAAAGGCTACATCAGGGAATAATTTATTTTCTAATATTTCGTTAATTCTAGTAGCACTTACTATTACTTCATTATAAGTTTTTGTAAATGAAGTAATATTTTCAATTATCCAAGTATATCTATAAATATAGTATGTAATAGCAATAAAGAAAGTAATACTTATATTACCCTTATAAAGTAAGATAGCTCCGGTAATAAAAGAACCTACTTCTAATAAAGATTTTAAAACATTAGAAATGATATCATATGCTAAATATAAATCTATTTCATTAAAAGAGGCATTAACAGATTTTTTTATTAATTCTCTTAAATTTTGAAATAAAGAAGGTTTAATTCCCAAAGTTTTAATTTCTCTAATACCTCTTATGGATTCAGATACTTGGGAAACAGCAAAATCATTTATTTTTTTTCTTTTTTTATGAGCTTTTTCTAATCTTGGATGAAAATATTTAACAACAAAAGCAAAGATAAATATAAATATAGCAATTTCTAAGGCAATAATATAAGAATTATATAAAATATAAAAATAAATGATAACGGAAGCAATTAATCTTGTAATAATGCCAAAAAATTGATCAAAGGAATTAATAATTGTTGATGTATCGTTAGTAACTCTGTTAATTATTTCACCACTGGTTTTTTCTTCAAAAGCATAGGCTGGTAATGCTAATACCTTTTGATAAGTAAGATAAGATACTTCTCTGGCCATAGTTATTTCAACTTTTGATAATTTAGTAAAAGAAATTCTTTCAATTAAACTACCTATTACTTCGGATAATAAATAAATAATTAAAAAGAGAATAGCACCATTTAAATTAAGTTTAGTAACTTCTTCTAAGGCTCTACCATTTAAATAACCTATTAGTATATAAGAAAAACTACTTATAAAAATACCAATAAAGCAAATTATTATTTTAAATTTATATTTTTTAATTAATTCAATAATTTTTTTAAATTCTTTAAATTTTTTCATACAAACCTCTTCTAAGCTATTTAATTTTACCATTTATTTACTGAGTTAGCAATTAAAAGCAATGACTTTATTAATATTATATGTTACAATGTTTTTAAGAAGAAAAGGATAAAAATGGAAAAAGATAAATTTGGTAGAATTATACTTGATGATTATATTCCTTTAAAAAATTACATAATGGGCCGTAAGCAAAAAATATGGCTTCAAAAGAATGGGCAAAAATATTTATTTAAAACAGGAGCTACTAATTATGAAATATATGCTGAATTAATAGCTGAGAAATTAGCATTACAATGTGGTTTTAAAACGGCTTTATATCGTTATGCTATATATAATGGTCAAGTTGGCGTAGTAACACCATCTTTTTTAAAAAAAGGTGATATTATGCTATCTATGGAGAAATATATAAATAATGCCAAAGAAATTGCTAAGCAAAATAATATTAATTTAGATTTTAATGAAAATAGTATTGAAGTAATATTAAATGCTTGTGCTCTTCAAGATATGAATGCTGATTTATCTACTTTAATGTATGATTTAATGACAATTTTTTGTTTTGATTTAACTATTTTAGAGGCAGACCGTAATCAAACTAATTTAAGCATTATTAGAGATATTTATGGTAATGTGCGATTAGCACCGATTTATGATTGCTCAACGATGGCTAGAATGAATACAGATATTGAATCATTAACTAGAAATTTGCATTCTGATAATCAAATATATAATATTACTGATAATATTCAATATAATTTAAAATTAATTGATAGTAGTTCAGCTAATTTTATGATTGAGTTTACTAAATTTTGTGATATGTTTCCAGACTATGCTAAAAATATTATGGAATGTATAGCTAAAATTGATGTTGATTTAGCTATTAATCAAGTTGAACAAGAAATAAATAATGGTTTAATTGATAATCCTTTTTCTATTCCTTATGCAGTTAAGTTTTGGCTTCGAAAAGCAATTATGTGCCGAAAAAATGATTTATTAAGTATATATAATCGAACTGTTAAAAAAAGATAAAAGTGTTATCAATTTATGATTTATTTCTTATTTTAACACCTATATTTATATGTTATAATTAAATATGGAGTTGTGATTTTATGAAAATTGGTATTCCAAGAGCATTTTTATATTATAAATATCATGTGTTGTGGGAAACTTTTTTTGAAGAATTAGGTATTGAATATATAGTTAGTCCTGAAACTAATAAAGATATTTTAAAAAGAGGAACAATGCATGCCATAGATGAATCTTGCTTATCAAGCAAAATATATACTGGTCATGTCGATTATTTAATTGATAAATGTGATTATATATTTATTCCCAGAATAGCATCTTTTAGTAATCATAAAGATATAGTTTGTTCTAAATTTCAAGCAATTTATGATGTTATAAATAATACTTATCGGGAAAATAATTTAAAAATTTTATATTATAGTATAGATGTTATTAATAAAGATACAGAATTAAAAGCTTTTCTTAAAATGGGAAAATTTTTAGGCAAGAAAAAAGTTCAAATTATGAAAGCTTATTATATTGCTAAACAAGCTGAGAAAACTGCTAAAATGCTTGATTTAAATAATCAAAATAATTTACTTAAAAGTAATAATCCCAAAATATTAATTGTATCTCATCCTTATAATATTTATGATGAATATGTAGGTAAACCAATCACAGATACTTTAAGAGAACTAGGATGTGAGCCTATACTTGCTTGTGTTGTTGATGAAAAACAAGCTAGGGATAGAGCTAAAAAAATTAGTAAAACTTTACCTTGGACTTTTAATAAAGAATTAGTTGGGGCAATTGATATTTATAAAGATCAAGTTGATGGTATCATTTTAGCATCATCATTTCCCTGTGGTCCCGATTCATTAGTTAATGAAATGATAATTAGAAGATTTAAAGGTAAGCCAATTGTTAATCTTACTTTGGATGGCCAAGAGGGAACAGCTGGTTTAGAGACAAGACTAGAAAGTTTTGTTGATATTATAAAATTGCGGAAAGAAGAGAATATTCATGAGTAAAGCAAAAGTAAATTTTCC
This sequence comes from uncultured Bacilli bacterium, assembly GCA_947627385.1. Classification (GTDB taxonomy): domain Bacteria; phylum Bacillota_I; class Bacilli_A; order RF39; family UBA660; genus SIG200. The sequence continues at coordinate 13,833 of CANQVV010000018.1, read as the reverse complement.
AAGATTTGGTTCTTATAATGTTGCGGTAAGACATATCATTACCAAAGGACTTGGTTGTGATTACATTGATTCACCACCTATTACTAAAAAAACTCTTGAAATTGGAGCTAAAAATTCACCAGATTTTGTTTGCACTCCTTTTAAATATCAATTAGGTGGCTATATTGAAGCCATTGAAGCAGGTGCTAATACTTTAATTCAAGTAGGTGGAGCATGTCGACTTAATTACTATGGTGAATTACATGAACAAATATTAAAAGATTTAGGTTATGATGTTAAATTTGTTAATATGGCTAATGCCGATTTTGCTAAACCAATAACTTTTTATGAAGAATTTAAAAAAATAAATCATAATTTAAATATTAAAAAAATTGCCTCAGCTGTATTATTAGCAGTTAAAATGGTCGAAGCAATTGATAAAGTCGAAGACTATATTCGTGAAAATGTTGGTTTTGAAATAGTTGATGGATCATTTGATAAAATACATAAAGATTTTTTAGAAGATTTAAAAGAAGTTAATGATAAAAAAGAATTATCTTTAATATATCGATTATATATGCGTAAACTTAAAAATGTTGAAATTAATAAACCTAAAAATCCCCTAAGAGTTGGAATAGTAGGAGAATATTATACGATAATGGATGAATATAGTAATCATTATATGGAAAAAGAATTAGCTAAAAAAGGGATTATAATAAAAAGATGGATGAATGTATCTAATACAATTTTTATTAATACGGAAAAAGAAACTAAACAAAGTATTAAAAATTATGCTAAATATGATATGGGAGCCACCGCAATGTATACTATAAAAAAAGCATTAGATTATGCCAAAGATGGTTTTGATGGTATTATTCATGTTAAAAGTTTTGGTTGTACGCCAGAAATTGATACTATGCCTGTACTTCAAAGAATAAGTGAAGATTATAAAATTCCTATTATATATTTTAGTTTTGATACTCAAACTAGTGATGTTGGTATTAATACGCGTATAGAGGCATTTTATGATATGATTATGATGCGGAAGGAAGATAAAGTAAAATGAAAAAAGCTTATATGGGTGTAGATATTGGTTCAATATCTACCAAAGGAATTATTATAGATGAAGATAAAAATATTTTAGCAAGTGAATATATTTGGACTGAGGGTGATCCCATTGGAGCAGTTAAAAGATTAATTGCTATTTTAAAAAGTCAATTAAATCGAAGAAAATATAAAGTAGTTGGTGTTGGGACAACTGGTTCAGCTCGTAAACTTATTGGGGTTATGCTTGGAGCTAATGTGGTAAAAAATGAAATAACAGCTCATGCTATTGGAACTTTATCTTTATATCCTGATGTTAGAACAATTTTTGAAATTGGTGGTCAAGATTCTAAAATAATTATTATCGATAATGGGGTAGTTGTTGATTATGCTATGAATACCCTTTGTGCAGCCGGAACAGGTTCATTTTTATCTAGTCAATCAAAAAGATTAGGACTCGAAGTAGAAGAATTTGGGGAAATTGCCCTAAAAAGTAAAAATCCTACGAATATTGCTGCTCGTTGTACAGTTTTTGCCGAAAGTGATTTAGTTCATAAAGCTCAAATAGGTTATAAAAAAGAAGATATTATTGCTGGTCTTTGTAAGGCTGTTGTAAATAATTATCTAAATAATGTAGGTAAGGGTAAAAAAATTATGGCTCCTATTGTTTTTCAAGGAGGAGTATCTAAAAATGTCGGTGTTATTAAAGCCTTTGAAGATGCTACTGGTGAAAAAATAATAGTTGATCCCAATTCTCATTTAATGGGTGCCTTAGGAGTAGCAATTTTATCAATGAAAGAAAAAGAAATTGAATTTAGTTTTGATATTGAAGACGTTGTATTTGAAACCAAAGGTATTGAATGCAAAGGTTGCGCTAATAATTGTGAGCGAATTTGTGTTTATAAAGATGGCGTATTAATTGATGCTTGGGGTAATAAATGTGATAAAGGAGCTATTAAAGTACCAGCCAAAGTATAAACAAAGTAGAAAATTACTTTGTTTTTTAAATTTTATTAAATAATTCTTGACTTTAACCTTAGGTAATAGTTTATATTTAAGTTAGAAAGGAGAAAGTATGTTAATAAATGAAGTAGAAAATATAGTGGGTCTTTCCAAAAAAAGTATTCGTTTTTATGAAGAAAATGGTTTACTTAGTCCAAAAAGAAAAGAAGAAAATGGTTATCGAATTTATAATGAAGAAGATATTCATAAATTAAAAGTAATTAAATTTTTAAGAGAACTTAATGTACCAATTAGAGAATTAATTTTATTAAATAATAATGAATTATCATTAGAAGAATGTTTAAAAATGCGCATTAATAAAATTGAAGTAGAAGAAGAAAAATATTTAAAAGTAAAAAATTTATGTGAAGAAATTATAAATGAAAAACTAGAATTTAATGATATAGATATTGATAAATATTTTATTAATATTAGAGTTTTAAATAAGGAGGGATTTACAATGCATAAAAATAAAAGTAATAATAGAAAAAAAATAATCGGTGCCACTATATCAACTTTACTATTTTCTGGTATATTTATTTTTTTGATATTTGTTATTAGTTATTTTCAATTTACGGAAAGTGAAAAAATTCCATGGTTTATATATTTTTTCTTAATGATAATATTATTATTACCAGTTTTAGCAGTATTATATAATTTAGTTGTGCGAATAAAAGAAATTTTAGGAGGTGAAGAAGATGAAGCTAGTAAATATTGATTATATTCCAGGAGAAGAAATAGAAGAAGCCTTAGGTTTAGTAAAAGGGCAAATTGTTCAGTCTAAAAATATTGGTCGTGATTTTATGGCTGGGCTTAAAACAATAGTTGGTGGTGAAATTGTTAGTTATACTGATATGATAGCATTAGCTAGACGTATGGCTACCAAAAGAATGGTTGATGAAGCCGAAAGTTTAGGAGCAGATGCTATTATTAACATTCGCTATGGTTCATCAGCTGTGATGGGTGGTGCCGCGGAAATTATTGCCTATGGTACTGCTGTTAGATTAAAAAAGAAGAAATAAACATTGACAAATAAAAAAATTTGAGTATAATTTTATAGCAAGTGAGGAGATATAAACATTTTGTGAGCTATCTCGGGTAAAAACCTACACAATGAATAATTGGAGTCACGAATATTGTTCGTGGCTTTTTTCATATTTTAAACACGGATAATAAGGAAAATAACCGGTGCATTAAAATATGTATTCTTAAAAGTGAGTATGACATAGGGAGTAATTCTTACACGTAAAATATTTATAATAATTTTAGAAAAGAAATAACTATGATTGAATCTGAAAATATTTTGTTTGTTCCAATATCTGAAAGATATATTGATGATTATTTAAAAATGGTTAATGACTATGAAAATGTTGGAATTTATATAAGCAAACAAAAGCGCACCTTTACTTATGAAGAAGAGCTAATATGGTTAGAAGAAAAAAGAAAGAGTAAGGCTATCATTTTTACTATGTTAGAAAAAAATACTCATAAGTTTATTGGAAATATTGAAATATTAGAAGTAAATAATAATACAGCCAACATTGGTATTTCCATAACCAAAGATATGCAAAATAAACATTATGGGAGCGAAGCTTTAAAAACTTTTATTAATTATTGTTTTAATACTTTAAATTTAGATGAAGTAGATTTGGAAGTTTATTCTCATAATAAAAAAGGAATAAATTGTTATCAAAAAGTTGGCTTTATCTCTTATAAAATAGTAAAAAATGTTATGACTATTGATGATGAAAATATAGATGAAATTTATATGAAAATACAAAGATAAGTATTATTTACTAAATTGTTTTTAAAGTGAGTATGTATAAGTTTAAACGAGCTACATACCTTTACTTACCGGTATTTTAATTAATTTCTTTTGCTCAAAGCAAAGAATAAGGAAGTAGAAATAAAATGGAAAAATTAAAATTTATAAGACCAAATAAGGAATATGAAAAACAAGCCTTTGAGTACATTCAAGAATTTAAGAATTATAATTCTCATATTAATGGTGCTGGTGGCTTAGCAAAATATATTGGAAATTATGATGAATGGTTACAAAAGTTAGAAAACGATAGAAATGTTGTGCCAAGTGAAAATCAAGTACCAAGAGAAACATTTATGTTAATAAGAGAAAGTGATAATAAATTAATTGGTATCATTAATATTAGACTTGCTTTAAATAAAGAATTAAAAGAATATGCAGGTAATATAGGTTATGGAATAAGACCAACTGAAAGAAAAAAAGGTTATGCTAGTTATCAGTTATATTTAGCTTTAAAATTTTGCCAAGAAAAAGGTATTGATAAAATATTAGTTACTTGTAAAAAAGAAAATGTAGGATCTTCTAAAACAATTCAAAGTTGTTATGGTATTTTAGATAATGAATTGGTAAAGAATGGTGAATTATTGCAAAGATATTGGATAGATGTAAATAATGCAGTTAAAAAATTAAGTTTAAAGTATGAATCAGAAGAATGATGCAGATTAAAAGTTATTTTTGACTAAATTTATTTAAAATGCTATTCTTATATATAGGGAAGATTGATAAAATTGAAAAAAGTTATTTTATGTTTATTATTATGTTTATTTTTACTAACAGGTTGTGGTAATAATGATTTAAAATCTGGTGAAATAGAAGGATATACTTATGAAGAAACTGATAAAGTAAGTAATTATGTTAAAATAGAAACTAATAGAGATAAAGTTATAATAATTGAATTATATCCAGATATTGCACCGATTACAGTAGCTAATTTTCAAAAGTTAGTTAAAGAAAAATTTTATGATAAATTAACATTTCATCGTGTAATTGAAAACTTTATGATTCAAACTGGTGATCCACTTGGTAATGGTACTGGTGGTAGTAGTGAAACTATTAAAGGCGAATTTAAAGAAAATGGCATAGAAAATACTTTAAAACATGATTATGGTGTTGTTTCAATGGCAAGGGGTGATGATCAAAATCCTCAAACTACTGATGATTTAAATAGTGCAAGTAGTCAATTCTTTATTTGTGTTAATAGTAATGAAAATTTAAGTTACTTAGATGGTAATTATGCTGCTTTTGGAAAAGTAATTGCGGGATATGATACAGTAGAAGAAATATCTAAGGTTCAAACTGATAGTAATGATAAACCAATAGTTACTGAAATGATGCGAACAGTAAGATTTGTGAAAGTTACTAAAAATGAAAAATAATAATTAAAAAAGAAAATTTGAGTAATCTTGAATTTTCTTTTTTACTATAATATAATATACAATAATTTATGGGGGATAATATGTTAAAAAAATTAGATTATAAAAATATGAAACTTGTTTATCAACATGCCTTTTGTAAATTAATAAGAGTTAGTGAAGATGGCAAACATAATTTAGAACCGTTAATTTTTATTGAAGATCAAGTTAATCGTTTAACTCAATATTTAGAGAATAAATATGGTATGAATAAAAGTAGTTGTTACCGATATCAAAATTATTTTGAATATGATGACGAAAAGCATACACCATATATATTTTTATATGATTATCCTTTAAAAAATGTTGAAAAATCTCTTATAAATAATGAAGTATTAGCAAATGAATTAAAAGTAATTTTTGAATTATTAAAATTAGAAAATATTACTATTATGGGAATAGGTAATGGTGGTATGATTGGCACCCTTACAAGTACTAGTAAAAGAGTAAAACAAGTTATTGCTATGCATTCACCTATATTCGGAATACCTTTATTAAAGGATAGTGAATTAAGTAAAATAAGTAAAGAGATGGATTTATCAGAAAAAATTATCTATAATCTTACTAAAATATATTTAAATGATAATTATGGATTTTTCAATATAGAAAAGGTAGGAGATTTAGCTAAAATTATTTATACAGGTAGTGATATAATCCAAAATGCCAGTAATAATAAATTAGCTAATTATTTAGCTTTAATGTATTATCATTTACTTGGCTATCGAACTGATGGTGTTGTTATAACTAATCAAGATAAAATAAAAAGTATGGGTTTAAATTATATTGAAGAGAAAGGAATTAGTCATTTTGAGATAGGAAGTACTGATTATACTAATGCCTATTATGAAAAATTAGTTAGAAAAAGCAAATAAGTAAGTATAATTTAAAATAAATAGTTAATAATATTAAGGTAGAGGTTGACTCTACGAATAAAGGCACTAGTTATTAGTGCCTTTTTAAGTAAATTAATATTGACTTGCATACATTAGTTTGGTATATTATTAATGCTTGAATATTTTAAAAAATATATTAAAATAATAAAAGTTGGTGATTTTTATGGATAAAATAATTATACGTGGAGCAAGAGAAAATAATTTAAAAAATATTGATTTGGAATTGCCTAAAAATAAACTTATTGTTATGACAGGTGTTTCCGGTTCTGGTAAAAGTAGTTTAGCCTTTGATACAATTTATGCTGAGGGTGAAAGAAGATATGTAGAAAGTTTATCTGCTTATGCTAGACAATTTATTGGTGGTGGTGAAAAACCTGATGTAGATTCCATTGAGGGATTATCACCAAGTATTTCCATTGATCAAAAAACAACAAATAAAAATCCTCGTTCAACAGTAGGAACTATTACAGAATTATATGATTATTTAAGATTGTTATTTGCTAGAATTGGTGTTCCTTATTGTCCTATTCATAAAATACCAATAAAAAGTCAAAGTATTGAAGAAATGACTAATAAAATATTAAATTTTGAAGAGGGTACCAAGATTGAAATTTATTCTCCCATTGTTCGTGGTGAAAAGGGAACTCATAAAGATTTAATTGAAGATTTAAGAAGTAAAGGTTTTACAAAAATTTTAGTTAATGGTACTTTATATAGTGGTAATGATGAAATAACTCTTGAAAAAAATATTAAAGATGATATTTATGTTTTAATAGATAAATTACCAGTTTCATCTGAGGAGCGAAGTCGTATATTTGAAGCCGTAGAAACTAGTTGTAAAATGGCTAATGGTTTAGTTATAATTCGTAAAAATGGGGAAGAAGATATTTTGATGAGTGAAAATTATGCTTGTCCTTATTGTAATTTTTCTCTATCAAAATTAGAACCAAGAATGTTTTCTTTTAACTCACCTTATGGAGCTTGTGATGATTGTAAAGGTTTAGGGACAAAACTGAAAATTAATGAAGATTTACTTATACCTGATAAAAATAAAAGTATCAATAAAGGAGCTATTGTAGCTATTAATTTAGATAATAATATGTATATGAGTAGTTTATATACAGTAGCTGAACATTATAATATAGATTTAGATGTTCCAGTTAAAGATATGCCTAAAAAAGATTTAGATATAATTCTTTATGGTACCAAAGATATAATGGATTTTCATTATGTAGCTAAAAATGGTAGTACTCGTGATACAAAGTCAAGATATGAAGGTATTGTTAATAATTTAGAAAGACGATATTTAGAAACTAATTCATCTTGGATTAGAGAGTGGATTGAAGGTTTTATGGTTGAATCTACTTGTGAAGTTTGTCATGGTACTAGATTAAAAGAAGAAATATTAGCAGTTAAAATAAATAAGAAAAATATTTATGAAATGACAGAAATGGCTATTGATGAATTAATAGATTTTTTAAAAAATTTAAAATTAACTCACGAAGAAGAAGAGATAAGCAGATTATTAATAAAAGAAATATTAGCTCGTTTAGAATTTTTAATGAATGTTGGTTTAAATTATTTAACACTATCTAGAAGTGCCGCTACTTTATCTGGTGGTGAGGCTCAAAGAATTAGGTTAGCTACACAAATTGGTAGTAAATTATCGGGTGTTTTATATGTTTTAGATGAACCTTCAATTGGTCTTCATCAAAGAGATAATGAGAAATTAATTAATTCCTTAAAAGAAATGCGTGATTTAGGTAATACTTTAATAGTGGTAGAACATGATACAGATACAATGTTAGCAGCAGATTATTTAGTTGATATAGGTCCAGGAGCAGGAGATGCAGGGGGCTATGTAGTAGCATGTGGTACCCCAGAAGAAGTAATGAATAATGAAAAAAGTCTTACTGGTCGTTATTTAAGTGGTAAAGAGAAAATTGAAATTCCGAAAAAGCATCGAAAAGGTAATGGTTTATTCTTAGAAGTCAAAGGTGCCGAAGAAAATAATTTAAATAAAATTAATGTTAAATTTCCACTTAATAAATTTATAGTAGTAACTGGTGTTTCTGGTTCTGGAAAAAGTACCTTAGTTAATGAAATACTTTATAAAACATTACATCGAGAATTTTATAAATCCAAAGATATTCCTGGTAAATGTAAAGCAATAAAAGGATTGGAAAATGTTGATAAAGTTGTTAATATTTCCCAAGATGCTATTGGTAGAACACCGCGCAGTAATCCAGCTACTTATGTCGGAGTATTTGATGATATTCGTGATGTTTTTGCTAATATGAAAGAAGCTAAAATGAAAGGCTATGATAAGAGTAGATTTTCATTTAATGTCAAAGGTGGTCGTTGTGAAGCATGCTTTGGTGATGGTGTAAAGAAAATTGAAATGCACTTTTTACCTGATGTTTATGTTCCATGTGATGTCTGTGGAGGAACTCGTTTTAATAAAGAAACATTGGAAGTTAAATTTAAAGGAAAAAATATTGCCGATATTTTAGATATGCGAGTTAGTGAAGCTTTACCATTTTTTGAAAATATACCTAAGGTTCGTGATAAATTACAAGTTATGTCTGATGTAGGTCTTTCTTATATAAAACTTGGTCAAGGAGCTCCAACCTTATCTGGTGGTGAAGCTGGACGGGTAAAACTTGCCAAAGAATTGCAAAAGAAAGCCACTGGTAAATCTGTCTTTATTTTAGATGAACCAACAACTGGTCTTCATACTGATGATATCAAAAAATTATTAGAAGTTTTAAATCGCATTGTAGATAATGGTGATACTGTAATTGTTATTGAACACAATTTAGATGTTATAAAACAAGCAGATTATATTATTGATTTAGGTCCTGAGGGTGGTAAATTTGGTGGTAATGTTATTGCTACTGGTACCCCAGAAGAAGTAGCAAAAGTTAAAGAATCATATACAGGTCAATTTTTAAAGAGAATTTTTGAAAAAGAAAAATAAAATTCTCTTTTTTGTTTAAATACTTTACAAATTTTATTTTTTTTAATATTATTATGAAAGTGTAATAGAAGGTGTTTAAAAATGACATATTTTGAAAAAGCAAAATTATATTTAATTAAATGTGGTTTTGATAATACAGTAGCATTAGAATTACCAAACTTGTTTATTGAAGATTATTTAAGTAAAGAACAAGAAGTTTTAAGCATATTGTTTGATGTATTTATAGATTATATTTATAAAGCAAATAATCAAAAACAATTAGCAAATTTTGGTAATGTGACATGTATTAATTTTCAAGATATGACGGATAATTATGTTGGTATGTATGATAGTTTTAAACAAGAAATTATTGAACAATTTAAAAAATATATTATGCGTCAACCTTTATTTGATATATTAAGTGAAGGTGGTATGATAACTAATGATAAAGATAATTTGTTTTTAGGTCAAAAAATTGTTGAATCTAGTGAACATTATAGTGATTTATTATGTTTAAAACCATTATTTAATATATTTGATGAAAAAAGTCAAAAATCTTATTTTATCAGAATTAATGATTTAAAAAATTTACTTTTAAGTAAAGGATTATCAATGGAAGATATTTCAATTACAATGAATGAAGGTCTATATATAAATAGAGAAGCAATCTTAAATTTAGGAGCAAATAATATAAAGTCAAATAGAAGTCAAAAAAAGTAACTACTATTCACAGGTTACTTTTTTTGTTTTATAATATTTATAAGGTGATAAAATGAATCCAGTGGCATTTACTATATATAACTTTGAAGTTAGATGGTATTCATTATGTCTTTTAGTAGGAATGTTAATATCTTTATTTATGGTTATTAGAGAAGCTAAAAGATTTAATATACCAAAAGATTTTATGTTTAATTTAGCATTCTGGGTTATTATAATTGGGATAATATGTGCTCGTATTTATTATTGTGCCTTTAATTTTGAACTTTATAAAGATAATATTGTTGATGTCTTTAAAATATGGGAAGGTGGCCTTGCCATTCATGGGGGTATCATTGGTGGCTTTTTAACATTATTATTCTATACTAAAAGATATAATATTAGTACTAGCAAGATTACTGATATTGTAGTCGTTCCCTTAATTCTTGCCCAAGCTATTGGCAGATGGGGTAACTTCTTTAATGGTGAGGCTCATGGTGTTGCTACTACTTATATGCATTTAAAAGAACTACATATTCCGGAATTTATTATTCAAGGTATGAAAATAGGCAATGTTTATTATCATCCAACCTTCTTATATGAAAGTATTTATTGTTTAATTGGTTTTATCATAATGTTATTTTTAAGACGTTATCGTTATTTAAAAAAAGGTCAATTAACATGCTTTTATTTAATGTATTATTCAGTAGGAAGATTTTTCATTGAAGCATTACGTACTGATTCTTTAATGCTTGGTGGTTTTAGAGCAGCTCAAATAGTATCAGTTGGAATGTTTATTATAGGTTTAATAATTTTTATAGTATTGTGTCGTAAGAGTCGTTATGAAGATTTATATAGTGCTGAACAAAGTCGGCCAATATAGAAAGGATGGTATTTATGTATGATTTAATTGTAATAGGAATGGGTATTGGTGGTATAACTGCTGGTATTTATGCTAAAAGAGGTAATCAAAATGTTTTACTTTTAGATAAAGGAGCACCAGGTGGTATGCTTAATAATATTGAAGTTATTAGTAATTATCCTGGCCTTATGAATATTAAAGGATCAGATTTTTCAGAAAAGTTATTAGAGCAAATTAAAGATTTAGAAATACCTTTTAAATATGAAGAAGTTATGCAAATAAAAATTCAAGATGAAGAAAAGATAGTTGTAACTAGTAAAAATGAATATCACACTAAAAATGTAATTATTGCTACGGGAACCAAACCTAAATTTTTAGGGCTTGATAATGAAAAAGATTTACTTGGTCGTGGCATTAGTACTTGTGCAACTTGTGATGGAGCTTTTTATAAAGGTAAAACCGTAGCAGTTGTGGGCAGTGGTTCAAGTGCTTTACAAGAGTCTTTATATTTAGCTAAAATTTGTGAAAAAGTATACATTTTAAATCGAAAAGCCGTATTTAAAGGTGAAAAAATATTAGAAAGAAAGGTTAAAAATACCGATAATATTGAAATTATTTATAATGTCAATGTTAAAGAATATAATGAAGTTGATGGTAAAATAGAAAGTATTATTTTAGATAATGGTAATAAATTAGATGTAGCAGGTATATTTATCTATATTGGTTATAAACCTAATACGGATATGTTTAAAGACTTGGATATTTTAGATGAGCAAGGATATATTGTTGTTAATGAAAAATATCAAACTAAAATTGCTGGTATATATGCTATTGGGGATGTTATTAGAAAAGATGTTTACCAATTAGTAACTGCTGCTAGTGATGCTATATATGCAGTTAGTAATATTTCAAAAATAAGTAATTAAATAATATGTAATGAAAGAGCATCAAAAAAGATGGTAATCGATTCATATTATGAACTTAAAAACCTAGGAACTTAATGGTATATTGATTAATTCTATAAAAATCGGATAATAGATTTATAAAAGAGGTAATTTCATGGATGGAATAACTAATGATAAAATTCAAGAAGAATGTAATCTTAAAATAAAACAATTATATTGGAATATAGCGTTTGGTCTTCAAGATTTGATGGATTAAAATCTTCTAAATATATGAAAGAACTATATATTTAAATAATTATGAAAGATGTAGTATTTTTAAAACTTAATCAAAATAATTTTTATGAAGCTTATAATGATGATGCTTATGTTGTTGCTTATATAATGAAATATAAACTTGTTTTGTTTGGAAAAGATTATGTTAAAGTTGGCTTTCCAAGTGAATTGCTAAGTGAAGTAATAAGTTATTTAAAAAGAAATAAAATTTCATTTTTTATTAGTGATGAACCAAAATTAAGTTGTAATTTTGGCAAATATAATCAATATCAAAGATTTTTAAAGAAAGATATTGCAATAGATAAAACTTATAATGTTAATTCTAAAAAATATTATGGAACATTTTCAATAATATATGAGTATGAACATGTAATTTTTAATTTCATAATTGGCAAAAATATTAATCATGACGCTGAGATTGTAAAGAAAGTTTATGATAATGAAGTTAATTCAATAGTAACTTTAAATAGTGGAATTAAATTTAAAATAATTAGAAAAAACATGGAATATAAATAATATGCTAATATAAAAAGAGTATTACATGTTTATTTGATTAGTTATATTATTCACTAAACAAATTTAAAATCATACTTTATAATAGGTGATAAACTATGGATGAAATATCAACTAAAAAGGTGGTAATTGATCCCGATTATGGAGGAATCAGTTAAATCAAAAAATAGAAGAAATGGCTATTTTGGTAAGCAAATACAAGAGTTTAAGGTACTTAATATACAAGTGTCTTTTTAAATGATATAATTATCTAGAGGAGTAATTTTAATAGCATGAAAGTAAGTATTATTGTTCCAGTATATAATTCAGAAAAATATTTAAAGGATTGTTTAGATTCTTTAGTTAATCAAACACTAAAAGAAATAGAAATAATTGCAATTGATGATGCTTCTAGTGATAAAAGTTTAGAAATATTAAAAAATTATGAAAAGAAATATCCAAATAAAATTAAAGTTTATATTAATACTAAAAATTTAGGGCAAGGAGCTACTAGAAATAAAGGAATTAAACTTGCAACAGGAGAATATATTGGCTTTTTAGATAGTGATGATTATGTAAATTTTAATATGTATGCCAAAATGTATGAGATGGCTAAAAAGAATGATGATCCTGAGATTGTAACGACCGGTTTAGTTTTTGTTAAAAATAATGACTATTTAGCAAATAGTTTTAAAGGAATATCCCAAACCAATGGAAGTATTATAAGTGTTTTTGATAATCCTAGTGCAATATTAGATGAATCTCCATCTGTATGTAATAAATTATTTAGAAGTGATATGATTAAAAATGCTCCGTTTATTGAGGAAAGAATGTGGGAAGATATTGCCTTTACTTATGCTAAGTTGTTTAAAGCTAATAAAATATTAAGATTTAATGATGCTGATTATTTTTATCGTCGTAGAGCAAATGAAGGTGTTTCTTCCCAAAATATTCAATTTAATATTCATTTATTTGATATTTTTGAAGTTAATGATTTTTTAGAAAAAGAATTAAGAGAAGCAAATAAATATGGAAAATATGAATATTATATAAAATTTATTCAAATAGCATATTCATTATATAGAGTAACTGAAATTTTTTCTTGGAATATAAATGAAAAAACAAAACAAGAATTAATTAATAAAATGTGTAAATTAATATTAGAAAAATATGGTGATTGGCGGGTTTATTCAAAAGAACTTTTATCAAGTAAAATCGGAATAATAGAACTTGAAAAAATAAATGAATATTTTGTAAAAAATAATCAATCAAAAGATATGAAAATATCTTAATTGTAACATTTACTTATTAAAAATTAATTTTAAAGCTTTCACCAAATAGATAAATAAACATACTTTATATTAGGTGATAAACTATGGATGAAAGAGCAACTAAAAAGGTGGTAATTGATCCCGGTCATGGAGGTATCGGTTAAATCCAAAAATAGAAGAAATGACTATTTTGGTAAGTAAATACAAGAGTTTAAGGTACTTG
>CANQVV010000017.1 GCA_947627385.1 uncultured Bacilli bacterium | reverse complement strand
GATATAAGCACCTTTTTAAGTTTCATAATAAAATGTTCGGAAAGTTCTTTATTTAAAAACTGTCCGGAGCTAAGTCCGTTCATCTTGGATGCAGAATAATTGAGACTTAGGTCTCTTTTTTTGATTTTTAATAAATATCCAAATTTTTGCTTGTTTTTATGAGATTATCTTAATCTTTATTTTTTTAGTAATATAAGTTATAATTAAATAAGTTAATTTGAGGTGCAATATGAATAAATTTTCCAAATTATTTACCAAAGAAAAATTAATAAATTATGTTTTTATTTTTTATCTTATATCAATTATTTTAGATTTACATATTTTTTATAATAGTATCTCAACTTTTATTAGAGTGATTATAATAAGTATTTTATTTTTAATAATATTTTTTAAATATGCTACTAAAAAAGAACGTCTTTGGTTAATATTATATTTTTTATTATTATTTATTTATATTTTTTTTCACTTATGGAATGCTAGTAATTTTAATGTTTCATTTATAAATAATTATAGCAATTTACAAGAACTTTTATATTTTTTAAAAATGAGTATGAATGTTTTATTAATCTTTATTATTTATAAATTAAATATTGATAAAAATAAATTTTATCAATTAATTACTATCTCAGCTTTTGTCATATCTTTTTCAATAGTAATAACTAATATTTTTAAGATAGGTTATACTTCTTATGATTTTAATAATCCTCAATATAATATATTTGATTGGTTTAATACACCTTTAATAAATTTTTCTTTGGCATCTAGTAAAGGATATTTTCATTTAACTAATCAAATATCAGCAATATTAATATTATACTTACCAATATTATTAATTCATTTAAAAGAAAATAAAAAGAAATTAACTTTTTTAACAATTATTTTAACAATTATTGCTCTTTTTATGCTAGGAACAAGAGTATCTTCATATTCTACAATAATAATTATTATATTTACCACAATTATTTATTTAATAACGTCTTTAATTAATAACGATTTTAAAATTAAATATTTGTTATCTTTATTTATATTTTTAATAATTTCCTTTGGTTTATATAAAAATTGTCCCCTACTTAGTAGAAATGTTTTTTATGACAGTATATTTAATATGGATGAAGATGAAGAGATAGATGAAGATGTCATAATTGATGAAACAAAACCATTAAATGAGTATACATTAAAAGAATTAAAAAAATATTTAAAAAATTATAATATATCTCCTAGTTTTTATAATACCTTTTATCCGGTACAAAATGACCGTGAATTTTATGAAAACTATGTTAGTATGAATACTTCTAAAATAAATGATACAAGATTTTTAGAATTACAAGTAATAAAGAGAGTAAAATATTTAAATAATAATGCCTTAGATACTTATTTAGGTTTAGGCTATGAACGAGTAATTAATATATTTAATATTGAATCAGATTATGTAATGCAATATTATTCCTTAGGAATAATTGGCTTAATATTGGTACTCGGAATTAATATATGTTTACTTATATATATGTATTTTAAAACATTATTTAATTTAAAGAGATATTTCAATTTTACTAATATTATGTTAATTTTTAGTTTATCTTATGTTTTATTATCATCTTATTTTACTGGTAATATATTAAATGCCATTAGTTGTAATATTCCTATTAATTTTGTTTTAGGATATACATTATATACAATTAATAAAAAATCTAAACAATCAAATGAATATTATTTAGGATTAAAAACTACTACTAAAACTATGGCAGAAATATTAGATGGAATTTTTAAAGAAAAAGAACAAACAATTATTTATAACATTAATCCAATAATAGCTATGAATTTAAGGAATAATATTGATTATAAATTAGAAATAAATAAAAGTAATTATAATATACCTGATGGTAATGGAATAGTTTTAGCCTCAATTTTGACAAGTAACAATATTAGAAGTACTATTCCAGGTATAGATTTATTAGAGGAAATTTTAAAAAAAGCAGAAATAAAAAAATATAAAGTTTATTTTTATGGTTCTAAGGAAGATTCAATAAAAAAAGCTGTTCAAGTATTTAAATGTAAATATCCAAAACTAAACATAATTGGATATAGAAATGGTTATCATAAAAATAAGAATGCTGATTTAAAAGACATAATAAATAAAAAACCAGATATATTATTTGTATCATTAGGTAGTCCTTTACAAGAAGAATTTATTATAAAAAATAAAGAATCTTTAAAAGATATTAAAATTATTATGCCTATTGGTGGTTCTTTGGATGTTTATAGTGGTAATTTAAAAAGAGCACCAAAAATTATGCAAAAATTAAAATTAGAGTGGTTATATCGAATGATTCAAGAACCCAAAAGATTTAAACAAATATTTATATTACTTATGTTTATTATTCTAGTATTATTTGGAAACTTTTGGTATAATGATGATAAGATGAGGTGAATAAAACTTGACAAATTTTATAAAAAATATATCTTATAGTTTAAAAAAATATAAATTTTTAATGTGCCAATTAGTTAGTCGAGATTTTAAAGTTAAATATAAAAGAAGTGCCTTAGGTATTGTATGGAGTTTACTTTATCCACTTTTAACAATGTCTGTTATGGCCTTAGTATTTTCTCATATGTTTAAAATGAGTTTACCAGGAGTTAATTATTTAGTTTATTTAATGAGTGGTCTTGTTATATTTAATTATTTTAGTGAAGCATCAAATTTAGCAATGAGTAGTGTAGTTGGTAATTTTTCTCTTATTAATAAAGTATATATACCTAAATATATATTTCCCTTATCAAAATGTTTATTTGTAGGTATTAACTTTTTACTTACCTTAATACCTTTATATGCTATTATATTTCTTACCGGAACCGGAGTAAATATTTATCATTTATTATTACCATTTGCTTTTATTTGTTTATTTATGTTTACCTTAGGTATGGGCTTTATATTATCTACTATATCAGTATTTTTAAGAGATATGTTTTATATTTATGGAGTAATGATTACTTTATGGACATATATGACACCAATAATGTATGATTTTGCTATGATACCTGAACAACTACAATTTATATTTAAATTAAATCCTTTGTTTTGGATAATATATTTTGTTAGAGATATTATTTTATATAATCAAGTACCTGGTTTAAATGTATGGGTTTATTGCATTGTTTTTTCGGTCGGATTTTTATTAATAGGTATGATAATATTTAAGAAAAATCAAGATAAATTTATTTATTATGTGTAGGTGGCAAATATGGATAAGAAAGATATAATGATAAAAGTAGAAAATATTTCAATGCGTTTTAATTTAGGTATTGAAAAAGGTTTTTCCTTAAAACAAGGATTTATAAATTTTTTTGATTTTAAAAAAAGAAAAGAAAATAAAAATTTAAAAAAGAAAAATGAATTTTGGGCTTTGAAAGATGTTACTTTTGAAGTAAATAAAGGAGAAGTTATAGGTTTTATAGGCTCTAATGGAGCTGGAAAATCTACTCTTTTAAAAGTAGTAGCAGGTGTTATGAAACCAACTAAGGGTAAAATTGAAGCATATGGTAATATTTGTCCGATGATTGAACTTGGTGCTGGCTTTGATCCTCAGTTGACAGCCAGGGAAAATATTTATTTAAATGGAGCAGTATTAGGTTATTCCAAAGAATTAATTAATAGTAAATTTGAAGAAATTGTTGAATTTTCAGAATTAAGAGACTTTTTAGATGTTCCAATTCAAAACTTTTCATCTGGTATGACCGCAAGACTTGCATTTAGTATAGCTACAATTGTAGATCCAGAAATATTAATTGTCGATGAAATATTATCTGTTGGTGATATTGCCTTTCAAAAAAAGAGTTTAGCTAAAATGATGGAAATGATTAAAGGTGGAACAACGGTATTATTTGTTTCTCATTCTTTAACCCAAATAAAAGAATTATGTGATAAAGCAGTGTGGTTAGAACATGGGGTAGTTCAAGATATTGGTGATTGTAAAGAGATATGTAAAAAGTATGAGAAATTTGCAAATAGTAAATAGGTGATTTAAGTTGAAAAAAATAATATTTTTTAGTAAAAATTTAAAAATTGGTGGAATGGAAAAAGCTTTATTAAATTTACTTAATTTACTAGCAAATAAATATGAAGTAACCCTAGTCTTAGAGGAAAAAGAAGGTGAGTTACTAGAATTTTTAAATAAAGAAGTAAATGTTCAAGAGTATAAGCTATCTTCTTCTAAATTTGTTATATGGCGTAAAGCCAAAAATTTTATTAAAAGATTTATTTGGACTATTAAAAATAAAAATAAATATGATTTTTCTTGTAATTATGCTACCTATTCTTTAATTGGTTCTTATCTTGCATTAGTATCTTCTAAGAATAATATGTTATATGTTCATAGTGATTATTATAATGTTTTTGAACAAAATAAAGAATTAATAAAAGATTTTTTTTCTAAAAATAGAATGAGTGAATTTAAAACAGTGGCATTTGTTTCTAAGGAAGCAATGAATAATATGTTAAAAATATATCCTCAAAAAAAAGATAATTTTATAGTTATAAATAATTTATTTGATTATCAAAATTTAGAAAAAACTAATAAAATAGTTAAAAATAGGAAAAAAAAATTTTTATTTTTAGGAAGACTGGAAGAAGAATCCAAAAGATTATATAGATTATTTGATGCCCTTAAAATATGTATGCAAAAAGGGTATGATTATGAACTTTGGATTGTAGGTGATGGTAAAGATAAAAAAAATTACCAAAATTATATTCAGAAAAAAAGATTAGATAAAAATGTTTTTTTCTATAATAATACTGTAAACATTTCACCTTATTTACAAAAATGTGATATACTAATACTTAGTTCGGAATATGAAGGGTTTCCCATAGTTTATTTAGAAGCAATATATTTTAATAAAATGATACTTACAACAATTAAAACTTGTGATGATATTATTGATATAAGTAATTATGCAATGATAGTGGATAAAAATTCTAAATCCATTGCTAATGGTATGATTAAAGTAGTGCCTACAACAAAAAAATATAATTTTAATTTTAATAATTATAATAAGGAAATTATTGATAAAATAGAACATTTAATAAATAGAAATGAGATATAATATGAAACAAGATTTATTTACCATAATATTATTACATTATAATCAACAAAAATATATTTATGAAGCCTTAGATTCTATTTTAATGCAAAAATATCAACAAATAGAATTAATTATTACTGATGATGCTTCAAAATTAAATGCTGATAAAATTAAAAAGTATGTAAAAAAACATAATCAAGGAAATATTGTTAATCTTGATTTTGTTTTGAATGAAGAAAATATTGGGACAGTTAGAACTACTAATAAGGCATTGAAAATGGCCCAAGGTGAATATATATTAATCTTTGCAGCTGATGATGCCCTATATAATAATATGGTAATTTCAAATTTTGTTAGTAATTTTAAAAAATATCCTAATGATTATATAATATCAGCCCAAACTTATATGTTGGATATTAATTTAAAAAAATTATTATATAAATATGTAAAACCTGAATATGCTTTAAAAGTTAATGAATTAAATGCCAAAGAACAAAATAATGTTTTAAGTAATAATTGTTTATATGCTGCTGGCTCTACTGCGTATCGTAAAGAAATTTTTGAAAAAATGAATTATCTAGCTCTTGATTATACATTAGTTGAAGATTGGAGTTTTTGGTTAAGAGCAACCAGAAATGGATATACAATTAGATATGTTGATTTTAATGGCTTAAAGCATCGAGATGGAGGTATTAGTAAGAGTGAAAATACTGCTAAAAAAACTTCAAAAGCTGTATGTAAATATTATAAAGATTTAGGATTAATTCTTATTTTAGAAGTTATACCATATATAAAATTTTGGGATATAAAAAAATCAATAACTATATTTAAAAATTATAATAATATTATGTATTTTTTAGCTCTATATGCACCGGAAATGATAACACCAGAGTTGAAACCAAAATTTTTATATTTACAACACCCAGTATTTTGGGTTTATAAAATGCTAATTAGATTAAAAGCTCTTCTAAAAAAAATTATTAGATTTATAAAAATGTATTTTAATTATATAATATGGTTTATTTTAAATTTTATTATTTTATTACTTCCAGATAATAACTTAGTATTAAAATTGTTAATAATATTTATAAATTATTATTTAGCTATATTCATAGTTAAGATTTTAATATTTGTGTATCGTAAATTAAGGAGTAAATAATAATGAAAGAAAAGTTTACAATTATATTGTTACATTATAATCAAGAAAAATATATTAAAGATGCTTTAAATTCAATTTTTAATCAAACTTATGAAAATATAGAATTAATTGTAATTGATGATGGCTCACTAAATTTTTCTAAGGAAGAAATAGAAGAATATATTAAAAGTAATTCTAATATAGATTATAAAATAATAGTAAATAAAACAAATCTTGGAACAGTAAAAACAACTAATAAAGCTTTGCAAAATGCTAGTGGTAAGTATGTTTTGATTTTTGCTGCCGATGATATATTATATAATAAAAATGTGATAAATAATTTTGTTAAGTCTTTTGAAAAAAATCAAAATATTGATATTATTACCTCAGTTTGTATTTTATATGATGATAAAATGGCAAAAATTATGGGAAAAATTCCAGAAAAAGGTAAAATAAATAGTTTTAATAAAATGTCTTGTCATAAACAAAATAAATCTTTAATGTTTGGACCTGTTTTTACACCAGGAGCTACGGCATATAGAACTAAAATTTTTAAAGAAATAAATTATTTAGATGAAGATTATCAATTAATTGAAGACTGGTCATTATTTTTAAAATTATCCCGTTTAAATTATAAAATCAAAATAGAAGATTTTTGCAGTATTAAACATCGGGGTGGAGGTATTAGTGAAAATAATAAAATGGCCAAAGATATAACGGATAAAATATTAAAAGATACTGATTTAATTTATAAAAGAGAAGTTTTTCCTTTTTTAAAGCAATTTACTTTAAAAGAAAAATTAAAAATATTAAATCGTTATCAAATTTTTAGTTATATTTATGGATATAAATATTGGCCAATATATTTAAAATATTATAGTTTGATATTTAGTAATTTTGATATTCTCATAAAAAAATTATTTAATAGTTATGGAATTTATTCTAATATTTATTTACCAATTTTGACAATAATTTTTGTTTGGTTAATTTATTCTTTATTTTCCAAAGACTATGTATTAATTTTGGGATCAATTATTATATATTTGATTTTATTAAAAATTTTAAAAAGAATTTATTTTACAAGGAGAAAAACTGATGAAAAAAAATAATAAAATTGAAATACCTATAATGTTTTGCTTTGATAAAAATTATGTTATTCCGGCTTCTGTGGCTTTTTATTCATTACTTGAACATGCTAATAAAAAATATTTTTATAAATTTTATGTATTACATAGTGATATATCTAATGAACAACAAGAAAAATTACGGGAAACATTAAAAGAATTTAAAGAATACTATGATTTAGAATTTATTGATATGAAAAATAAGATGGCTGATGTATGGGAAAATGTAGAATCCAAAATTCATTTTTCCAAAGAAGCTATGTATAAATTAATCGTTGCTAGCTTATTTCCTCAATATGATAAAATTATAGTAAGTGACGTTGATGTTGTCTTTTTAGGAGATATTTCTCCAAGTTATTTTGCATTTGATATTGAAGATGATGTTTATATTGCTGGTGTAAGGCAACTTGGTAGTTTAAGAAAATATAATTCAGTATATAAAGATGCTTTTAGTAAAAAAATGATTGAAAAATTTAATAGTTTATGTGCTGGCTATTTAGTCTATAATTTAAAAAAAATAAGAACAGATAATGTTGAAAAAAAATTCTTTGATTTTTTAGATAAAAATATAAAAAAGATAATTTATCCAGAACAAGATGTATTAAATGCTGTTACCTATGGTAAAATGTGCTATTTACCATTAAATTATGTTACTTGTACATATTTTTGGAAAGTTTTTCTAGAAAAGAAAGACTATAAGAATGATGGTGTATATAAAGAAAATGAAATAATTGATGCGATGGAAAATCCAATTCAACTTCATTATGCGGATGCTGCCAAACCATGGAGATATGTGGATTGTATCAAGTCAGAAATTTGGTATCAATATATTGTTAAAACAGCATTTTTAAGAGATTTTTTAGAATCTTTGCCTAATACTATTGTGCTACCAAATCAAGTTTCTACACCTATTCCAGAGACACCAACTTCAAATCCTGTAAAACAATCTAAATTGAGAAGAATATTAGGATATATAAAAAGAAACCCTCTATTTTTCTTAAAAAAAGATTTTTATAAAAAGTTATTCAATAAACTAAAAAGAAAATAATATACTTTTTAGTTTTTTTTTGCTATACTTTTATTAGAGATAGTGGAGGATTTATGTTAAAAAATTGTAAATTAGTAGAATTTCATAATTATAAAGACGAACGTGGTAATTTAGTTGCTATTGAAAATCCTAAAAACTTAGAATTTCCTATAAATAGAATATATTATATATATGGTGTAGATGCCAAAGAAGAAAGAGGATTTCACTCTCACAAAATTTTACATCAAGTTTTAATCGCAATTTCTGGGAGTGTTAAAATTCGAATAAGTACTAATAATGAAGAAGAAATAGTAGAATTGAATGATCCAGCCCAAGGACTTTATATAGGGCCAATGATATGGCGGGAAATGTTTGATTTTTCATCGGATGCTGTTTTATTAGTATTAGCAAGTGAAAAATATGATGAATCGGATTATATTAGAGATAAAAATATATATTTAGAAGAAGCTAATAATTATTTTTCTAATAACTTACGAAAAATAATTATGAAAAGTAAAAACTTAAATGTTTGTTATGTAAATGAAAGCGATGCAGATTTTATTTTATCTTTAAGAAATGATAAAAATTTAGGTAAATATTTATCTGTAACTGATAATTCATTATATAATCAAATTAATTGGATAAAAAATTATAAAAATAAAGAAAAAAAAGGGGAAGAATATTATTTTAAAGCATTTGACTCAGAAGGAGATTTAGGCTTTTTTAGATTATATAATATTGATAAAGAGAATAAAGTTTTAACATTTGGCAGTTTTATTATGAAAAATAATCATCCAAAATATGCCGCTATTGAATCAATGATTTTAGCTATGGAATTTGCTTTTAAAAAATTAAAAATGAAAAAAGTATTATTAGATGTTAGAGTAAAAAATGAAGTTGCTAAAAATTTTTATAATCGTTTTGGTTTTAAAAAGATTGATGAAAATGATTTAGATGAATTTTATGAATTAACCAGAGAAGATTATGATGAATTATTTGCAAATAATTATAAAAATTTTTTATAAAAGAGGAGTGATAAAAAATGAAAATACCATTTGCAACAGTAGTGCCTATGCACAAAGAAATTGAAGATGAATTAAAAGGGGCAATTAATAACGTCATTGATAAAGGAAATTTTATTAGTGGTGAATCAGTTAAACAATTTGAAGCCGATTTTGCTAAATACATTGGAGTAAAACATTGTATTGGTGTAGCTAATGGCTTAGAAGGAATACTTTTAGCACTTTCAGCAATGGGTGTTGGGGAAGGTGATGAAGTTATTGTTCCATCTCATACTTTTATCGCCTCAGTTTTACCTATTTCTACTCTTGGAGCCAAAATTGTATTTGTTGAACCTGATGAATTTTATACGATAGATGTATCAAAAATAGAAGAAAAAATAACTTCTAAAACAAAAGTAATTATTGCAGTTCATTTATATGGTCAATGTGCTGATATGGATCCAATTATGGAAATTGCGCATCGTCATAATATTAAAGTTTTAGAAGATGCCGCCCAAGCTCATGGTGCAACTTATAAAGGAAGAAAAGCTGGTTCACTTGGTGACGTTGCTGAATTTAGTTTTTATCCAGGTAAGAATTTAGGTTGCTTAGGTGATGGTGGTTGTGTTGTAACTAATGATGATGAAATTGCTAATAAGGTAAGAGCACTTGGTAATTATGGTTCTTTTGAAAAATATAAACATATTTATAAAGGCTATAATTCTCGATTAGATGAAATTCAAGCTGCGGCCTTAGATGTAAAATTGCAATATTTAGATAAATGGAATAAAAGAAGACAAGAAATTGCTACTAGATATTTAAGTGAAATTAATAATCCAAAAGTAATATTACCTAAAATTAGAAAAGATAACACTCATGTTTGGCATATTTTTTGTGTTAGAGTAGACAATAGAGAAGAATTTATCAATTATTTAGCAAGTAATAATATTCAAGCTTTAATTCATTATCCAACTGCTATTCATAAACAAGAAGCATATAAAGAATTGAATGAGGAAGTTTATCCCCTTGCTGAGAAATATGCCAAAGAAGTTGTAAGTCTACCAATGTATTATGGTCTTACAGATGAAGAAGTAAGTTATGTTATAGAAACTATTAATAAATATTAAAGCAGTAGGAGGTATAATGAAAGGAATAGTTTTAGCCGGTGGTAAAGGAACAAGACTTTATCCAATGACCAAAGTTGTTTCTAAGCAACTTTTACCACTTTATGATAAACCAATGATTTATTATCCATTATCAATATTAATGCTAGCGGGAATTCGGGAAATATTAATAATATCAACACCAAAAGACTTGCCACTATATGCAGAATTACTTGGTGATGGTTCAAACTTTGGTATAAAATTATCTTATAAAGTGCAAGAAGAACCAAAAGGTTTAGCTGAGGCTTTTATTTTAGGAGAAGATTTTATAGGTAAAGATTCTGTTTGTTTAATACTTGGTGATAATGTCTTCTATGGTCAAGGAATGACAAAATTGTTAAGGGAAGCAGAATCAAATAATAAAGGTGCAACAATATTTGGTTTTCCAGTTAAAAATCCCGAAGAATTTGGAGTAGTCGAATTTGATGAAAATCATAATGTTATAAGTTTAGAAGAAAAACCACAAAAACCAAAATCGAATTATGCTGTACCTGGTTTATATTTTTATAATAATGAAGTTATAGAAATAGCCAAAAATATTAAACCATCTGATAGGGGAGAATTAGAGATAACATCAATAAATAACGAATATCTAAAAAAAGGCAAATTAAAAGTTGAAGTAATGAATCGTGGTATAGCCTGGCTTGATACAGGAACAACTCATAATATGTTAAAAGCTGCCAGCTTTATTCAAGAAGTACAAGATATGCAAGGTTTATATATTGCCAGCTTAGAAGAAATAGCATGGCGCCGGGGTTTTATAAGTGATGAAAAATTAAAAGAATTAGGTAATTCATTAATTCAAACGGATTATGGTAAATACTTATTATCACAATTAGAAAGGATAGATAAATGAAATTTTTAGTTACCGGGGGAGCTGGTTTTATAGGAAGTAATTATTTACATTATGTTGTAAATAAATATCCCGAAGATACTTTTGTATGTTTAGATGCTCTTACTTATGCGGGAAATTATAATAATATTAAAAGTTTAGAGGAAAAGGCAAATTATAAATTTGTTAAGGGTGATATAAGAGATAATGAATTTATAGATAAATTATTTGCTGATGAAAAATTTGATATAGTAATTAATTTTGCAGCTGAGTCTCATGTTGATAATTCAATTAAAAATCCTAATCTTTTTGCTGATACAAATATTCTTGGAACAATGACCTTACTTAATGCTTCTAAAAAATACAATGTAAAAAGATATCATCAAGTATCAACAGATGAAGTATATGGTGATTTGCCACTTGATAAACCTGAATTAAAGTTTAAAGAAGATACTCCAATTCATACTTCAAGTCCATATTCAGCATCCAAAGCTGGGGCTGATTTACAAGTATTAGCCTATGCTAGAACTTTTAAAATACCTGTAACGATATCAAGATGCTCAAATAACTATGGACCATACCAATTTCCTGAGAAATTAATTCCTGTTGTAATTTCCAAAGCTTTAAATGATGAACCAATTCCTGTTTATGGCAAGGGTGAAAATGTCCGTGATTGGATTCATGTTCATGACCATAATGTTGGGGTTGATTTAATTGTTAGAAATGGTCGTGAAGGAGAAATATATAATTTAGGGGGACATTCAGAAAAAACTAATTTAGAAGTAGTTAAAACCATATTAAAAACATTAAATAAACCAGAATCATTAATTTCATTTGTAACAGATAGACCAGGACATGATTTAAGATATGCTATTGATTCTAGTAAAGTAGAAAAAGAATTAGGATGGAATAGAACTTATAATTTTGATGAAGGAATTAAAGAAACAGTTCTATGGTATGTCAATAATCAAGAATGGATTGATGATATAAAAACTGGTAAATATAAAGATAGTTATCAAGGAAAGTAGAATTATTCTACTTTTTTAAATTGTTATAATTATTTTTTAATGTTATACTAAGTTACAGGAGTAAATTTTTATGAAAAAGTTTTTAGTAGGTTATACAGGTTTTGTTGGATCAAATATTTGTAATAGGGAGAATTTTGATGGATTATTTAATTCCCAAAATATTGCCGAAGCTTTTAATGGTAATCCTGATATTTTAATTTATGCAGGAATTCCAGCGCAAAAATTTTTAGCTAATAAAAATGAGCAAGCTGATATGGAAATTATTGAAAATGCAATTAGTAATATCCAAAAAATTAATCCTAAAAAATTAATTTTAATTTCAACAATTGATATATATGATAAACCAATCAATGTTGATGAAAATTCAACAATATTGGTTAGTAAAGAAGCATATGGTAAAAATCGTTATTATTTAGAAGAATGGGTTAAAAATAATATTAGTGATTATTTAATTGTACGTTTACCAGGTTTATTTGGTAAAAATATTAAGAAAAATTTTATTTATGATCTTATTAATTATATTCCTAATATGTTATCTAATGAAAAATATGAGGAATTAATAAGTAAGGATGATTACATAAAAGATTATTATCATTTACAAGAAAATGGCTTTTATAAATGTCAAGAATTAACAATAGATGAAAAAGAAAAATTAAAATTATATTTTAAAAAAATAGGCTTTTCAGCTTTAAATTTTACTGATAGTAGAGGTTCTTTTCAATTCTATAATTTAAATAATTTATGGCGAGATATAAATATTGCAATTAACAATAATATTAAAATAATTAATTTAGCCACAGAACCAGTTACAATAAGTGAAATATATAAATATATATTTGATAAAGAATTTATAAATGAAATAAGTGATAATATACCAAATTATAATTTTAAAACATTGTATTATAAATTATATAATGGTAAAAATGGCTATATATATAGTAAAGACAATATTTTAAAAGATATAAAAGAATTTGTTATGAAAAATAACTAAATTATTAAATGAAAACTTTACATCTTTTAAAATATTTGAAATAATAAATTAAGAAAGGGAGTTATTTATGAAAATAGCAATTTCCAATTTAGCTTGGTCAAATGAAGATAATCAAAAAGTTTATAGTTATTTAAAAGATAGAAATATTCAGTTTATTGAGATAGCTCCTTCTAAATTAGTTGGTGAAGATCCATATAATAATATTTTAAAATTACAAGCAGAAACAGAAAAATTAAAAGAAAAATATAATTTAACAATTATTTCTATGCAATCAATATGGTTTAAAATAACTAATAATATATTTGAAAGTGCTAAAAGTTATCAATTATTAATTGATTATACAAAAAAAGCTATTGATTTTGCAGCATCTATAAAATGTCGTAATTTAGTATTTGGCTGTCCTAAAAATAGAAATATGTTTGATAAAGAAAAAGATTATCCTGTTGCCTTAAACTTTTTTAAAGAAATTGGGTTATATGCCTTAAATAAAAATGTTGTAATTGCAGTTGAACCTAATCCTACTATATATAATACTAATTTTCTAAATTATACAGAAGAAGTTTTAGATTTTGTCAAACAAATTAATTTACCAAGTATAAAAATAAATTATGATATTGGGACAGTAATTCAAAATGATGAATCTTTTAATATATTAAAAGATAATATGATTTATATAAATCATATTCATATTAGTGAACCAAATTTAGTAAAAATTACTCAAAGAAATCTTCATAAAGAATTATTTAGTTTACTTAAAGAATATAACTATCAAAACTATATTTCCATAGAAATGAAAGAACATTGTTTTGCTGATGTTAAAGAAGTAATTGATTATGTTATAAATCTTTGTGAGGAGTATAAATAATGGAATATAAGAATATAGCAGGTGTACCTGATTTTAAAAGTGTGGAATTTAAAGCTAAAAAACATAAATATTGTTTATGTATACCTCTTAAAAATGAGGGAAAAAGAATTCAAGAAGAATTAAAAATTGCTCAAAAACATAAAATTTCTGATTTTGTAGATATAATAATATGTGATTATCCATCTACTGATGGTAGTACAAATGAAAAAATTTTAAAAAAATTAGACGTTAATACTTTATTAATAAAAGTTGGCCCTGGTAAACAAGCAGCCCAACTTAGAATGGGTTTTTATTATGCATTACAAAGAGGATATGAGGGTATAATAACAATTGATGGAAATAATAAAGATAGTATTGAAGATGTACCTAAATTTGTTGAAAAATTAGAGAGTGGTTATGATTTTGTCCAAGGATCTAGATTTATAAAAGGTGGAAAAGCAATTAATACCCCATTAGTTAGATATGTATCTGTAAGATTAATACATGCTCCGATTATTTCATTAACAGCTAAAAAGTGGTATACAGATACAACTAATGCATATAGAGCATATTCTAAAAAATATTTAGAACATAAAGATGTTCAACCTTTTAGAGACATTTTTGAAACTTATGAGTTACTTGCTTATTTATCAGTTAAAGCTGACCAATTAAAGTTAAAGACTTGTGAAATACCAGTCAGAAGAGAATATCCTAAAACTGGAAAAACACCGACTAAGATTAGTTTTTTTAAAGGTAATTGGGATTTAATAAAAATATTATTTAAAAATTTATTTCATTGTTATGATGTCAAAAAATAGATTAGAGGTGTAAAAATGGAATACGATAAAATTATCATTGGTGCTGGATTATATGGTTTATATGCAGCTCTGCATTGTGGAAAGAAAAAAGAAAAAATATTAGTATTGGAAAAAGATGATGAAGCATTTGCAAGAGCAACTTATATAAACCAAGCCCGAGTACATATGGGTTATCATTATCCTAGAAGTTACTCAACTGCTATAAAATCAGCTAACTACTTTGAAAGATTTAATAAAGATTATGGTTTTGCTATATTAAATAGTTTTGATCAAATTTATGCTACCTCTAAAAATTTTTCTTGGACTAATGCTGAACAATTTAAAAAATTTTGCCAAGATGCTAATATAAAATGTGATGAAATGGCCACTTCTAAATATTTTAAAGAAGGTATGTGTGATGGTTGTTTTTTAACAAAAGAATATACATATGATGCTCATATTTTAAGAGATTACTTTTTAAAAGAAGTTGATAAATATGATAATATAGAAATTTTATATGCAAGTGGAGTAACCAACATAGAAAAAGAAAAAAATTTATATAAGGTTACAACAATTAAAGGAATTTCATATAAAAGTAATTTTATTTTGAATGCCACTTATGGTAGTGTTAATCAATTATTAGAAATGTTAGGTTTTGAAAAATTTAAAATTAAATATGAATTATGTGAAATAATATTGTGTAGTGTATCTGAAAAATTTAAGAATGTTGGTATAACAGTTATGGATGGTCCTTTTTTCTCAATTATGCCTTTTGGCAAAACTGGTTATCATTCTCTAACATCTGTTACTTTTACACCACATAAAACTTGTTATGAAAGTTTACCGGAATTTGAATGTCAAAAAAGAAGTAATGGCTATTGTAATAAATATAGTTTAGGTAATTGTAACCTTTGTCCCGCTAAACCTGAAAGTGCTTGGGTATATATGTCTAGTTTAGCTAAAAAATATTTAAAAGATGAATATGGCTTTAAATATGAAAAATCATTATTTTCGATGAAACCAATTTTAAAATCATCAGAAATAGATGATTCTAGACCAACAGTAATTAAAACTTTCTCAACTAATCCAACATTTGTCAGTGTTTTATCTGGAAAAATTAATACAGTTTATGATTTAGATGAAGTTTTAGATAATAATTAGGAGGAGTAAAAATGAAAAATAAAGATAATAAAGATAATAAAGAAAAAAATTTTATATCAGCTGTTATATATGTTCGTAATGATGAAAAAATATTAGGTCAATTTATTAAGATGCTAAATGAAGTTTTAGCAGAACATTTCCTAAAATATGAACTTATTTTTGTTAATGATGGCTCAACTGATAATAGTTTGAATGTTATAAAACAATGTACTCAAAATATTAAAAATACAACAATAAATGTCATTAATATGAGTTTTTATCAAGGTAAAGAAATGGCTATGAATGCTGGTATTGATTTATCAATTGGTGATTTTGTATATCAATTTGATAGTGTGGTTATTGATTATGATATTAATACTATTTTTAAAATATATGAATTATCTTTGGAAGGTTATGATATCGTAAATGCTTCACCAAATAAAAAAAGAAGAACATCATCAGCAATATTCTATAAATTATTTAATAATAATTCTAATTATATGTATAAAATTGATACCGAAACTTTTCAAATTATTTCGCGAAGAGCAATCAATCGCATATATGCAATGAATAAAACAGTACCATATCGTAAAGCTATCCAAGCAAGTTGTGGTTTAAAAATAAAAACATATAAATATAAAGTAATTAAAAAAGAAAATGTAAAAATTGATAGTAATTTACATAAAGAAAGAGAAAAAAATGCAATTGATTCTTTAATTTTATTTACTAATTTAGCATATAAAATTACTCTTGGACTATCTTTTGTTATGATATTTATAGTACTTATTGTGGGATTATATACTGTTTATATTTTTATTAACAAACAACCAATTGAAGGTTGGACTACTACAATGTTGTTCTTATCCTTTGGTTTCTTTGGTATTTTTGTAATCTTAACAATTATAATTAAATATCTAACTTTAATTATGAATTTAATTTTTAAGAAAAGTAATTATTTAATTGAATCAATAGAAAAAGTTAATTAAATATTTAATAGTAAAGCAATTATAAATTTTAAGGAGGTTATGTTTATGTCTAAACATAAAATAATAATTATTATTTTAACTTTATTTAATTCCTTATATTTAAGTTATTTAATATGTCATATAGATAATTATTCTGTAAAATCATTTATTTTCCTATTTTTAGTAATTGCTTTATTATTTTTATTTTTTGTTAAATTTTGTTCAAAAACTGCAAATAAGAATATAAATAAAAGAAATATTATTTTTTTAACAATTATTTTATCTATAACTGTTTTAGTTAGTAATTATAAATTTTTTATATGTTCTGTTATTGATACAAAAATAGATTTTACTGTTTTAAATGAAGATAATCAAGATCAAAAATTTATTGATTCTATAATAATAAATAATGTAACTTATGAAAATCAAAAAAATGGTTTTGCACAGCCTATAAGTACTCAAATTAATAATAATATTAAATTAGAAAAAATATCTAATACAGATTATAGTTTATTTATAAATAAAGCATTTGCTATTAAAATTATTTTTAATGATAAAGTAGAAAAAATTAAAATTAAAGATGGTAATGAAAAAGAATTTATTTATCAAAATAATTCAAAAACTTTTAATGGTACAAAGAATTCAATAACTAATACTAATATTTATAAGGTAAAAAGTAATACAACATTTAATATTTATTCTTTTATAAGATTATTATTATCATATCAATTAATATTTTTTATAGTGTTTAATTTAATAGCATCTTTTTTAAGTCAAGAAAGTAAACAAGCAAAATGTTATTTATTTACTTTATTAATGGTAGCAATTATTGGTTATTTATATCATAGTAACTTGACATTAAATATATTATATGATGATTCTCCTTCCTATATTGATTACAAATTTAATAATCTTTTAAAACTAAAACTTGATAATAGTAGACCCTTTATATATCCACTTATAATTAGTTTAATGAAATTATTATTTGCCAACCATTATTTAGATTTTGTATGCCATTTTCAATATTTAATTTGGTTTATTTCTTTAATATATTTATATAAATTAATATTCCTTTTATCTAAAAATTATAAAATTTCATCGATATTTACAATTTTATTTGCTTTAAGTCCAGCGGTTATATCATGGAATGATATAATATTAACTGAATCATTAGCTTTATCTGGAACCACTATTTTTATATATTATATTGTTAATTATATTAAGACAAATAAATTATCTTCTGGTATTCTGGCTGTTATAATTTCGTTAATATTAGCATTTCATCGTTCGACATCGATAATTCTTGTTATATTTTTGTTATGCTTTTGGTTATTGAGATTTATTTTTGAAAAACAAAATAGAAAAAAAGATTTTAAATGTTTTGTAGGTAGTTTATTATCTATGACTTTAATAGTAATTTATGCTATTTTATTTCATCAAAATTATGGTATTTATTCCATAAGTGATAAAATGGTTTGGCAAACTTTTTTTGTTAATATTAGTCAAGGATATTATAAATCAAGTAATAATCCAGATTTTATTGCCAAAGTAGAAAGTGCCAAAATAAAATATCCAGGCAATGATGTTTTTTCTATTGCTAATGTTTCACAAGAAGTATTTTATCAATATACTTTAAAAGAAAGTCAAGAAATTATAAATTATTGTCGAAATAAAAATTTAAAAAAATATATTATTTATATAACTGATTTAATAAAAGCTAATTCTAATGTTAAATTTACCGGATATACATATTCAAATGGCACTAATGCAAGTAACTTATGGCTTCATAATACTATGCCAGAGTTATTTAATATAATTACTTTTGCACATGCCTATATTGCTATTTTAATTGAATTAATTTTATTAATTTATCGTTGGATAAAATATAAAAAAGTACCGTGGCTTGATTGTGGCTTATTTGTCTTTCCCTTAGCAATAATTCTTTCATCATTTATAGGTACTTATAATGAATATATGAGAACTGCTATTTGTACATTACCATTTACTTATTTAACATATGTTTTATTTATAATTGATTTTTTGAAATTGAAAAAAATCAATTAATTTTTAAGATTGTGGACATAAATTAGTGTTTAGTTTATAATTAAATAAGATGGTGGTTATATGCAAAAAATTAAAGTTATGAGTATATTTGGAACAAGACCTGAGGCTATTAAAATGGCTCCTCTTGTTAAAGAATTAGAAAAAAGAAAAGAAATAGAAAGTATTGTTTGTGTTACAGCTCAACATAGAGAAATGCTTGATCAAGTTTTAGAAACTTTTAAAATAAAACCGGATTATGATTTAAATATTATGAGTAAAGGACAAACTTTAAGTGATATTACAATGCGAGTATTAAAAGGACTTGAAGAAGTACTTGATAAATGCAAACCTGATATAGTATTGGTTCATGGTGATACAACAACTACATTTGCTGGTGCCTTAGCAGCATTTTATAAACAAATAGCTATTGGTCATGTTGAAGCTGGTCTTAGAACTAATGATAAATATAGTCCTTATCCCGAAGAAATGAATCGCCAAATGGTTGATTGTATGACTGATATGTATTTTGCTCCGACAAGTTTAAGCAAAGAAAATTTACTTAAAGAAAATATTAGTGCCGATAAAATATATGTAACTGGAAATACTGTAATTGATGCGATGAGTACAACTATTTCTGATAATTATACTCACAATGAATTAAAATGGCTTAATGATAGTGATAGAATGATTCTTTTAACTGCCCATAGAAGAGAAAATTTAGGTGAACCAATGCGCAGAATATTTAAAGCAATTAGAAGAGTAGTAGATGAATTTCCAGATGTTAAAGTTATTTATCCTATTCATTTAAATCCTCAGGTAAGAGAGGTTGCCAAAGAAGTTTTTGCTGGCTGTGATCGAGTACATTTAATTGAGCCACTTGAAGTTTTTGATTTTCATAATTTTCAAAATAAAAGTTATTTAATATTAAGTGATTCAGGAGGAATCCAAGAAGAAGCACCATCTTTGGGTAAACCCGTATTAGTTTTAAGAGATACAACCGAAAGACCAGAGGGAATTGAAGCTGGAACTTTGAAATTAGTTGGTACTGATGAAGAAACAATATATAGAGAAACTAAAAAATTATTAGAAGATAAATCTGCCTATGAAAAAATGAGTAAAGCCTCAAATCCTTATGGTGATGGTATGGCTAGTAAAAGAATAGTTGATGCAATTATAGAAAAATTTGCAAATAGATAGGAGCTGAGTATATGTTTAGACTTAAACATATATATAAAATATTAATTAATATTTTAATTTTATTTATTTCTTTATATTCTAGTTATCTAATATGTCATGTAGGTAATTATCCTATCAAATCATTTATAGCTTTATTTATTATAATATTTGGTTTACTTTTTTTAATAATAAAATTTTGCAGTAAAAATATTGATAAAGAAGTATTAACTAAAAATAAAAAAATAATATTATTTGTTTCTACATTTATTATTTCCTTCGTCATCTTCATAAGTAATATTTATTTTTTTGCTTATTCATTTGCTGAATCAAAAATTAATTTTAGTTCTACAACTAGTGAAGAGATAAATGATAATTTTATAGATTATGTTGTAATTAATAATACTATTTATTTATATCAAAATAATGCTTTTATACAAGATTTTGGCTTAAAAAATAGCTCTGATATAAAATTAGAAAAATTATCCAATAATAATTATCAATTATTAGTAAATAAAGCCTTGGATGTTAAAATTGAATTTAATGATAAAGCAAATAATTTAAAACTAATTGACGGTAATAAAAATAAAGTTATTAATTTAACATCTGGGGAAACATTACTTTATAATGTATCTAATAATAAAGTTTTAGATAATTATTTTTTATTAAGATGTATATTGTCATTTTTATTAATATTTTGTTTAATCTTTATTATTAATGTTAGTATTTTAGGAACAACTGATAAAAAAAGAAGAAATTTTATATGTACATGTTTAGTGATTACCATTATTGGTTATTTTTATCGCCATAATTTACTTTCTAATATATTATATCCAGATTCAAAATCATATGTTGAATTTAATTTTAACAAATTACTTCATTTTCATTTAGATGGTAGAACGCCAATATATCCAATAATAATTAGAATTATGTATATTTTATTTTCTGAAAATTATTTCAGTTTTGTTTGTATTTTTCAATATATTTTTTGGTTTATATCTTTAATATATTTATATAAGTTATTATATTTATTAATAAAAAATTATAAACTAGCTTCAATATTTACGATATTGTATGCTTTGAGTCCAGCAATAATAACTTGGAATAATATTCTTTTAACGGAATCAATAGCATTATCTGGAACTATGATGTTTATCTATTATATTATAAATTATATCAAAACTAATAAACTTTCATCGGGAATAGCCGCGGTTGTAATTTCATTTTTATTAATGTTTGAAAGGCCAACCGCTATTATCTTAGTGTTATTTTTAGTAATTTTTTGGTTATTTAGATTTTTATTAGAAAAAAATCACCTTAAAAATGATTTGAAATGTTTTGTATTTAGTATTATTTCTATAATATTATTACTTATTTATGCTATTTTATTTTATCGAGATTTTGGTATTTATTCAATCAGTGATCGAGCAGTAAAACAAGATTTATATGTTAATATAGAACAAGAATATTATAAATCTAGTAATAATCCTCAATTTATTAAAAATGTTGAAAAAGCCTTAGATGAAAATGGTCACAATGTAACGAATGCTACCTGGGTAGTTTATCTTCAATATTCATTAAAAGATTTAAAAGAAATAAATAGTTATTGCCGCACTAAAAATTTAGATAAATATCTTTTATATATATTAGATTTAATAAAAACTAATTCCAAAGTTAAATTTGAAGGATATACATATTATACTGTTAATCCTGATAATTTATGGCTTCATGATACTATGCCATTATTATTTAATATAATTACTTTTGCACATGCTTATATAGCTATATTAATAGAGTTAATTTTATTAATATATAGATGGATTAAAAATAAAAAAGTTCCATGGCTTGATTGTGGTTTATTTGCCTTTCCTCTTGTAATAATCATGTCATCTTTTATTGGGACTAATGCAGAATTTATGCGAACTGCTATTTGTTGTGTACCATTTACATATATAAGTTATGTTCTACTAATTTATAATATTATAAATAATAAAAGTAATAATAGTTAATTATTTGAAAGTTATAAGAATTTTGATATAATAAAAGCATAGGAGATATACTTATGAAAGATGTTGATAAAAATTATTGTCTTAATTCATTTTTGCAATTTAGATTTGTTTTTGATAAAAATAAAATTTTTAAAGAAAATTTAATTCCTAATTATTGTGACGTTCCAAAAACAAAATATTTTATAAAAACAAAAGAGGATATGGACTATGCTATAAAAGATTATTTTGCTAAAAATGTTGATTCCAAAACTGTTTTAATGCTTAGTGGTGGTATGGACTCAGCTATACTTGCTAGTTATATGCCCAAAGGTGCAATGACATTTACTCTTAAATGTATTGCCGATGAACCAACAGTTGATGAAACGCCATCTGCTAAGAATTATGCTAAAATAAATGGTCTTAAAAATGAAATAATAGAAATTGATTGGCATGATTATGAAAAATATATAAATGTGTTATTAGATCATAAAAAAGCACCATTTCATTCAATAGAAGTTCAAATATTTAAAGCAGCCTTAAAAGCCAAAGAACTTGGTTATACAAAATTGTTATTTGGTGAAAGTGCTGATGTTTTATTTGGTGGTTTTAGTGGCCTTCTTTCCAAAGACTGGAATTTTGATGAATTTGTTAATAGATATAATTATGTGCCAATTGCAAGTGTGTTAAAGTTAGTTAATCCTGTCTTAGAACCATATAAAAAATGTTGTAAAAATAATTTAGTAGATGTTCATCAATTTGTTAGTAATTATTTTTATTTAGAAGCTACAAATTCTTATAGAAATGCCTGTGAAACAGCTGGCATTGAATTTTTAAGTCCTTATAATGTAATGCGTTTAGAAGGTGAGCTTGATTTAAAAAGAGTAAGACGGGGAGAAAACAAATATATTATAAGAGAATTATTTAAAGATAGATATCCGGATTTAATTCCCAATGAAAAAATACCGATGCCTAGACCAATGGAACTATGGCTTAAAGATTGGCAAGGACCTAAAAGAAAAGAATTTAAAGAAGATTGTGTGCAAAATTTGACAGGAGATGCTAAGTGGTTGGTATATATTTTAGAAAAATTTTTAAACTATTATAATATAGGAGAATAAAAATGCAAAAAGATGTTGCGGTAATGATTCAAAATTATGTTCAATTTATAAATTTAAAATCCGGAATTGATAAATTAATTGCCAAAGGATATACAGTCGATATATATTGTCCAACTGATAAAAGTGATGTTGGTTATAAAGATATGTATAATGATATTAGAAAATATTTAAAAAATAATGGTTATACTGTTTATAATGAAGTTAATAATTTTGAATATAAAGTATTATTAGAGCCTTATCCATTTATGCTTATTAAATCAAAATATGTGATAAAATATCGCTATGGTTGTATTTCAGCAAAACCAAGTATAGTTTATAGACCAGATAATTATCTTAAATATGATGCTATACTTTGTGCTGGCAGTTATGATGCTAATTATTTAAGTGTTTTTTCTAAAACTTATCAAACTGGAAATATGAAATATGCAAACTTTAAAAAGAAGAACAAAAAGATAGCTGATAAAAAGATTCTATTATACTTGCCAACTTATGGAGATAGTTGTTCAATTGATGAGATTATTGATGAATTAGCTAAATTAAAAAAAGATTATTATATTATTGCTAAAATCCATCATGGAACCAATTTTGTCAAAGCTGAAAAAGAACGAATAAAAAAATTAAAAAATATTGTTGATGAATTTTATGATTCTCATAAAGATTTATCAGAATTATTATCTGTTGCAGAAGTAGTTTTAACAGATAATTCGGGTTCAATTTTTGAAGCAATATATACGGACACTCCCGTAGCTATATTTTGTGATGATGTCAATAAACATAAATTAGGTAATTTTAATACCACCCAATATGAACTTGTAAAAGAAGGTATAATTCCATATACTAATGATAAAAATGAGATAGATAAAATTTTGAAGAAGGCATTAAGTAAAAATATTATTGAAAAACAACAAATGTGGAATAAAGATAATTTATATCATCCTAAAAATCAAGTTAAAGATTTTGTTAATATAATTGAAAAATATATTAAAGATGATATTGATGAAAGATATTATGAGATGCATAATATTTTAAAATCTGACTATTACACATTGTGTAATAGTATTATTCATATGAATAATACTATATCTTCTATGCAAACTAATTTAAATAATATAGTTACAGAAAAAGATCAAGAAATAACATTATTAAAGAAAAATTTAAATTATTATGAAAATGGTAAATTATATAAAATTGCCAAAAAGATATATAAAATTTTTAGAAGAGGTTAAAATGAAAGATAAGAAAATGATTATTGGATATACAGCAGGAGTATATGATTTATTTCATGCTGGACATTTAAATTTATTAAGAAATGCTAAGGGAATGTGTGATAAATTAGTAGTGGGTGTGACAGTAGATGAACTTGCTAAATATAAAGGCACTAAATGTGTAATTCCCTTTGATGAAAGAATAGATATTGTTAGAAGTATAAAATATGTAGATGCCGCTGTACCACAAGATGATATGGACAAAGTTAAAATGTGTAAAAAATTAAAAGCAGATTATTTATTTGTTGGTGATGATTGGTATGAAACCGATAAATGGAAAAAGTATGAAGAAGATTTAAAAAAGATTGGCACACAAGTTATTTATTTTCCATATACTAAAAAGGTTTCGACAACTAAATTAAAAGAAAAAATAAATAATTTTTGAGGTAAAAATGAATAGTTTAAAAATAAATAATATTGATTCTACGAAAATAGGTAGATATCTTAATATAATTACGCATGCAAAAAACTATAAAGAAAGAATAAAAAATGAATTAAAATTGCGTTTAGAAAATGAACCAACCAAAAAACAAATTAAATGGTGTTATCAAGATTATTTAAAATTTTATGTAAAATATAGAGGTTCATTGGAAACTGATTATTTTGGTACTAATCTTTATCTTAAAAGTGATTTTATTAGACAAAATTCTTTTGCTACTTATCAAAGAAATATATGGCGTAATAGTATTCAAGATGAAAAATATTGGCCAATTTTCTATAATAAAACCGAACTATATCAAAATTTTCCAGAATTTTTAAATAGAAAATATATGATTATAACTGATAATACTAGATTAGAAGATATTAATAAATTTATAAAAGATTGTTCTAATAAAATAATGAGTAAAGTATCATCAGGTACAGGTGGTAAAGGAGTAAAGTATTGGGATTTTTCTAAGAAGAAAAATATAAATGATTTTATGGAATATTATCCACATAATATTCCAATGGTAATAGAAGAGATAGTTGAACAATCCGAAGATTTACATAGTTTTTCTAATTTTGGTTCTGTAAATACTTTAAGAATTGTTACAATTGTAGATGAAAATGGTACTCCTCATGTTGCCAGTGCCGGATTTCGTATAGGTTTACAAAAGAGTATTGTTGATAATTTTTCAAGTGGTGGTATGGCTGCCCCAATAGATATAGATACCGGTATAATATTTCATCCTGCAATAAATAAAATGGGTAAAGAATTTATAATTCATCCTGATAGTAAAAAACAAATTGTAGGTTATCAAATTCCCGATTGGGATAATTATAAAAAATTTGCTTTAAAATTAGCTAAAAAATTTCCTACTATGCGTTATGTTGGATGGGACATTGTAAAATCAAAAACCGGAAAATTTGTAATGATTGAGGGGAATAAAGATGCTGGGGTTGATTATTTAGAAAATGGATTATTATATGGAATGTTACCTATTTATAATAAAATATTGAAAGGGAAATCAAAATAATTGATAGTTATTTTGATTTTTTTTATACAATAGGAAAGTTATGCAATGGAAATAACGGGTAAAACAAGCAAACAAATGTTAGATAAGAAAAAGAAAGCATGA